>NZ_CP046266.1:2990576-3293461 GCF_009720625.1 Metabacillus sediminilitoris | reverse complement strand
TATTAGAGCTTGGCGGGATTGAGGCAGTAAATCTAGCAAACAATCATATTTACGACTATTTAGAGCAGGGATATGAAGATACAATTGCTGCTTTACAGAAACAGAGCATTGGTTATTTTGGCTATGATCATCAATATGTAACGACGGTAAAAGGAATTAAAATAGGTGCTCTAGGTTATGAGGGCTGGGAGGATACAGCTGAAATACGAAACAAGATTGTGAAGGATATTACCTCTCTACGCAATCAAGGGGCACAAATGATCCTTGTCCATTTTCATTGGGGAGCAGAAAAGCAGTATGTACCAAATGATGTCCAGAAATCATTTGCTCGATATACGATTGAACAAGGAGCAGATCTCATCCTTGGACACCATCCACATGTTGTGCAAGGAATTGAAGAATACAAGGGGAAATTTATTGTATATAGCTTAGGAAACTTCATGTTTGGCGGAAATCGAAACCCAGGTGATAAGGATACATTTGTTTTTCAACAAACCTTTCAATTAAAAAACGGTGAGCTAACATCACAAAAAGAAATGAATATTATTCCATTTTCTATTTCTTCGGTGACAGAACGGAATAATTACCAACCTACATTATTAACAGGTTCAGAGGCTGACCGTGTGAAGAAAAAGATAATTGATGTTTCCGATCAAATAAACGGTACAGAGTGGCTTGTTTACGAAACAAATGAGAAGGAGTAAATATAAATGTTCTAACGCTTGGTGTTTTAAAGGTAACCCAAGCGTTATTTGCTTTACTGTTTATTTTCAGAAGGAAGAGGAGAAAATCGACTCCGACTACTTACATAATGCGCAATTAAATAAATAACAAAATAAAATGGTAACGAGTAAAATGAACTCCAATGAATTTCTTCATAAAAATCGATCCATTTAAAAATGGGCTCTCCAATAAATGAACTGACAAAGGCAAAAAAAATAGCTTTGATATATGGTGAAATATGTTGTTTATATTGAAGAAGCAACAACACAGTGACTGGTAAAATGGTTAAATCAAACGGAATAAAAGATGGAATTGTTGGGATCACTTTATGAATATAAAACCACAGTCCTAGTGAAATGCCCAAAAAATCAAGCCAGCAAGTAATGATGATGACAATAAACCCTACATACAATAGCCGATCAGTGCTCTCTCTTGGCCTAACCTTTATCCATATTAACCAGGGCAATACCGTTAACAAAATACCTAGCCACCATTCAAAATGTAAAAAGGTATTTTCATACCATAAATGAAATAATTCTGAATTTGCATTGTCTACGTTGCCATATTGTTTTTTTATTAGTTCTATATATTTATCCTCTGTCACCAATTCTCACCTATATATGTTTATTTATTATTTACATATGCTTCCCAAATCTGATTAAACTAACCTGTTCGGTTTTCTATCACCAAGGTAAAAGTAAAGGGAGGATAAGAAAAGACCAAATCACAATGAGATTTGGTCTTTCAATGAGTGTTTTATTTTATTTCAATTTTCCCGCTGTTTACTTTTAGTTGGATCGCATGCTTACCAGAACCGTGAACACCTACTAAATTGTGTTCATCTTTTTTTGAATTAGTCAGGTTAAAGTCAGTCGTAATCGCTCCGCTTCCTATTTCACCACTTAATGTAAAATCCGCATCAGAAGGTAAATCAAGTGTAGTAAATCCAGACTTTACGCCAAGATTAATCGTGTCCGTTACATTTTTCATGCCGAGTAATAATCGTCCAGACGATAATTCGGCCTCAACTTTTCCAGAGTATTCCTTTACATCCATGTTTCCTGAACTCATATTGAATGAACCCGTTTTCGTGGAAAGGGAATCGATTGACACGCTCCCTGAAGAGCCATCTTGTTCAAAGTGAGTTGTCGATAAATTTCGTAATTGGACATTTCCTGAGCTCATGTCTAGTGAAAGGTTTTCTAATTTCATTGGGTTGTTTTTAGACTGTCCAGAAAAACGAAGACTTCCAGAACCACTATTAATGTCTAAATCACGATCATAATCCTCTGGGAGATAAATGGTTAAGTGATTTTTCTTAAACCATGATAAAACATTAAAAAAATGTTTTGCTTCAAAATCAATCGAAATTGTATCTCCATTCTCCACAATTGATACTTTTCCATTGCCAGTGTATTCTGTGCTCACATGATTTCGATCATCTGGAATTATCGTTGTGCTTACACCAGAAACATCAATTTCAATCAAATCAATCTCATCCGTAACGTTTACTTCCTTTTCACTTTGGCCAAAGGATAACCAAGAGGTGTTTGTTACGATAAGTAAGAATAAACCTATAATAAAAAAGAGAATGACAATAAGTTTTTTCAAAGACAATACCTTCTTTCAATTTGTATATTTTAAGGTGCTGGATAAAACCTTATATGCTGATTGTAGGTTATAAAGAAAATACCCACAATGAACGTGAGCTTTATTCTGAACTAAGACTTGAGTCGTATTATCATTTCGATGGATTGACAAGGATTTTATTCTTGATTATGATTTATTTATTAATCAATAAATAAATAAACTCTAAGGATGATATACTTGACTAATAAGGAAGATCGCAAAGAACAAATTATTGATAAAGCGGTAGGGGTATTCGCAGAGAGGGGGTATTATAAAGCAACGACAGCAATGGTAGCAAAAGCTGCAGGAGTGACACAACCTTATGTCTTTCATTTCTTTGCAAACAAAGAAGAATTATTTAAAGCAGTCATCGATCGTGCGTTTAGTCGTATTTATGAAACATTTGCAGCAATTGAAGCACCTGCAGATCAATTAATTGAAACAATGGGTCATGCATTTAGTCAAATTATTGAAACACATCGTGATGAAGTCCTAATGGTTATGCAGGCACATACGATAACAGAAGCCGGCATACGAGAACATGTCCGCAATATGTTTCGAAAGATTTATGAGTCATTATCAGTGAAATTTGAAAGAGCTGGAATTGAGGAGGCAAAAGGAACAGCAGCGCATTTTATCGGAACGGGTTTACTCATCACGGTTGCAGAAGTATTAAATTTACCGGAACTAACGGGTGGAATTGATGATGGAAATGGAGAAGCAGGGTGTTAATAAAAGAGGAAGTTTTCTACTTCCTTTTTTTTGAAATATTATTTATTGATTAATAAATAAATAGATGTAGTGGATGGTTCATGAACTGAAATGAAGTTCAAACTAACAGTTAAATCAAACGGGATATGGGTCAGCCTTGAAAAAAACGTTTAAATAGATATTTACTATTGCAAATCAATACGATCATGAAAGAAGGGAATACATGTTTAAGAAAACAGCTCGAATTCAAGTGGAAAAACCGTCGTTTAAGCTGTTTGAGGGAGAAAAATGGCTTGTGATAATGAGTTTGATTGGTTTTATCCTTTCCGCTGGAATAGCGATTTATATTCTTCAAAATGGTGAAGTTATATTACCTGAAGGTAATGTAAAGGATGCTTTTTCATTCAATGCAGCAATTGCTATGTTTATTTTATCTCTTGCAGCCATTTTACCTTTATCAGGACTTAGTGCACGTAAACGCAAGACGTTCAGATGGTTAATGATAGCTGCAACGTTATATAGCTATGGAATTGAAACGATCCAAAATTTTAGAGGATTTAATCCCCGATTTTCGCGTGAAGGTTCTATCATTGATACTGTCGGTGGCATGCTATTTGGTGTTGTTTCATTGATAATCGTGATTTTAGGCTTATTGCTTTTGGTTCAGTTTTTTCGCTTGAAAAAGCCCTTTCACCGGCCATTGCTGATCATGGGTATTCGTTATGCATTCCTTTCAGTGTTAGTAGCAAATATAGCGGGCATCTGGATGATTTTGCTTCAAGATCGTTTTACGGGGGATTCTGGGAATTTAATCGTTCTTCATGGCATTAGCTTTCATGCGATGCAGACATTAATCGTCCCTTGCTGGCTTTTGGAAAGAGTTCAATTAAAAGAGCATTCTAAGAAAATGTTGCTGCATGTGGGCAGTATTGCTTGGATGGTTGCGATTATGATCATTGGAAATCAAACGGCATTAGGTCGCTCTGTTTTTGAAGGTAGTGTTTTATCAATTGTTGCCCTCATATTATTAGTAGTGTGGTTTGGAACATTTATCACTGCCCTTTTACATTACGTTAAAGCAAAGAGCAGCACGAGACTTCCATCAAATGAGATTGGTATTGAGAGAGGAGAGTAATCTTTTGGCAGAACTTTTGTATTCACTTTCTAGTATAGCGATGATTTTTTGGGTGATGTTGATTGTACTGCCTAAATGGAAAGTCACACGCTTCCTGGTGAATCTACATATATTTCCGATATATTTGGGCTTTCTCTATAGTATTGGGATGATCACTACTGTTTGGTCGAGCGGCTTACATTTTATGGCTGATTACAACTCTGCAGCTGGAGTTATCAACTTGTTATCACATCCAAATTTTGCATTAATCGTTTGGATTCATATCCTATGTTTTGACCTGTTCATTGGTCATTTTATCTATCGGGAAAATATGGAACATGGATACGTGCCAATCCTTTTGCAATCTATTATTTTATTTTTAACCCTAATGTTTGGACCCTTTGGTTGGTTGTGTTATGTAGGAATAAGAAAATTAAAAACAACCGTTTGAGGTTAAAATTCTCCTACCATTTAAAACATAACAACATAAAATAATAAAAACAAAGGAGTAATTTTCATATGACACTTTTTGCAAGACCACCTTGTTAAGAAAATAAAACAACTCAATCCCGAGCGCCTCCATTTTGATTTGCTCTTTTTCATAATGAAAAATGAGAGGAGTTTACGGATGGGGTATAAGGAAAATATTTGGAAGCTATACGTGTACAGATTTTTTTACAGTCTCATTCCTGCATATGTCATAGAAAGGATATTCTGGGAAGAAAGAGGAATGACCATCGAAATGGTCGTATACACGGAGATAATTTTTGCGATCACCGTTGTACTGCTCGAAGTTCCCACCGGTATTATGGCTGATATGTGGGGAAGAAAAAGAATGATCATGTTAAGCGCAATATTAGAATGTGTGATGTTTTTAATCTTGATATTTGCGATGGAATTTTGGCATTTTGCGGCAGCTATTTTCTTAGCTGGTATTGCACGTTCTGCAAGCAGCGGATCAGAAAATGCCCTGCTCTATGATTCATTACTAGAGCACGGTCAGGAGCAGGATTTTGAAAAATATTTAGGAAGATTGAATGTGTGTGATTTTACGGCCATAATGATCGGAGCATTATGCGGGAGCCTGCTTGCGAATTCGTATCGATTCGAGGTAAATTACTGGATCTCTTTTTTCAGTATGGTTGGATCAGTGTGTGTTTCGGTTTCGTTGGTAGAGCCACCAATAAAAAGCAAATTGAATGTGTCTATCGGGTTCAAGGAATATGTAAAAACATCCATTCTCTTTTTCAAAAACCATCCAGGGATATGGATTGTCGTCCTATCAAGCATGGTTACTGGGGCAGCCATAAACTTTATTGATGAGTTTTGGCAACTTTATTTAAACAGATTGGAGATTCCGGTAATTTATTTTGGGCTATTTTCAGCATTTATTATGCTCGTGAGACTTCCAGGAAGTATGATCGTCCTTTCGATAAAAAACCGATTTAAATACCGAACAATTATTTTAAGTATTTTAGCTATTTTTGCTTTAGGTTTTTTATATGTATCGTTTATGAAAAACGTTACAGGACTAGTGGCGATCTTCTTGATTTGCTTGGCATCAGGGATCATGGAACCAATCACAACCGGTTATTTGCACCATCACATTCAGTCATCGATGAGAGCAACCATTGATTCCTTTCAGTCACTTGGGTTAAATACAATCCTCATTCTCTCTGGATTGGGATTTGGCTATTTTTCCTCTACCTATGATGTGTTTGGAGGATACGGGTTCATCGCATGTATATGTATCGTATTTTTTTGTTATTTTTTAATTACATCCAAAGAAAAGATTAAATAGGGATGTTGCTTCGGACGGTTTTCCACATAGTGTTGACTTAGGAAAATCGTCTTTTTTAATAGAATGATTAATAATTGTAAGTAAAAAGATTAAGGCTTTAAAACAATATAATTATAGAAGGAAAACGGTATATTTTACTTGTTGGAAATTTGACAAGAACGTTTCCTGGGTTTAAAATTATTTTGAATCTGAGATTCATATTTTTGGTTATCTTGATTTAAAGGTTTTATACAAATAAGAATATCAAGATTAGATAAAAGAACTCTCTTTAAGAGGGAACTCACGAGGTGAAAAAAATGATACAAATTATTCCAGCAGCATCAAGATATTCAGCTAAAAATGATTGGTTAGAAAGCCATTTTAGTTTTTCCTTTGGTGAATATTATGATGAAACAAATCTTAATTTTGGTCCCCTTCGAGTCTTGAATGATGATACGATTCAACCCGGCAAAGGGTTTGGGCTTCATCCTCATCGTGAAATGGAAATTGTCTCAATTGTCTTAAAAGGTACACTTAAACATGAAGATAGTTTAAAAAACAGTGGTCTGCTTCAGTATGGCAGTATTCAACGGATGAGTGCAGGGACAGGGATTCTTCATTCAGAAGTGAATCCATCTCCTGATGAAGAGGCAAGTCTTTTACAGCTCTGGTTTTTCCCAGTGAAAAGTAAGTTAACTCCATCATATGAAGATATCACATATGATCAAGATAAACTGAAGAATCATCTCTTACCAGTTGTATCAAATACACCTTCTTCACAAGTAGCAAAAATTCATAGTGACGTAACCATTTATTTATCTAAGCTTGATGAGGGAAAAGAACTTATTTTCAGCCAAGAAAAAGGTAGAAAGATTTATGTGATGGCAATTGAAGGAGAACTTAACATAAATGTTGATCATGTATTAACACCTCGAGACACTGCCCGTATTACAGATACAGAGAAATTAACAATGACAGCAAAACATGACAGCTTCTTTATGCTGATCGATTTACCGGGTGGTGAATAGGATGCTGATGATTAGACATGCGATTGGTAGCAGATTATTGTTTCAAACAGATATATTCGAAATTAACGAAAAGAATGATAAGTGGGAAATTTCCATTCCTGTAAATAAGAAAGATGTTCAAGAAGTTCTAAAGTTAAAAGAAGAATTGAATCTTTTTGAAGTGACAGAACAAGAAAAAGCTTGGTATTACTCTTCAAATGCTCAAATTGAATTAAATGATGAGGGAACTGAATTACTGATTTCAGCGGATCATAAAACAGTATATCCCCTAAGTTAAGAGGAAAAGAAATAGTTGGAAATGGTGAATATGGGTTGATCTCCATTGTCATATTTTTGTTTTAGGAATAGAGAGTAAGAAGATTCATCTATGACGTTATCATGAGGGTGAACTTTTTAATATATATGTAGTGTTAAGTAGAAGACAGGAAACTAATGATTATTACTGCCCTTAAAAGAAGCATGCTTGGAAAATGATTATTTTCCAAACAGTAATTGAATGGATTTTCCGTATAATTCGAAACCAAATTTAAGTGAGTTTAAGATTTTTTCCATGTTTGTGATCTCCTTTTCGTTTGATACTCTTATTATGGGTTAGGAAGAATTTTTTAACAATGTTGGTGGAAACGGAAACATCTTTAAAGAAAACGGTAACAACCTCAATGAAAACGGGAACACCCTGTTTTTTCTCACAATTTTGTTGTTTAAACATGAAAACAATGATTCATCTATTTTTACCCTTGCATTTACAGATCATTGCCAAGGTCACTGTTCGAAGGTATAATAAACGTATATAAAATGAATAAACTAAAAAGACCGCTGGTGCTGGAACACCAAACGGTCCTTCAATAGTCGGTTCCTGTATAGGAGTCGGCCATATAGGAAGATCAAGTAATCCACCTGAGCCGCTAACTCAAGGGTGGATTATTTTTTTGAGTCAAATGACAAAATCGCTACGATTAAACTTGCAAACGCAACCGCAAATGTCAATGATTCATAAATCGTCAACCGGCATCACCCCCTTTACCAGGAGTGTACCGACACCCTTGAGATATCCGAACTATTGCTCTTTTATTGTAACATGATTTAATAGAACACTTTACATGAAATTATCATGTATCTACTAAGAATGAAGCCTTCCTTTATACTGTTAAGTCACAACTATATGATAATCACTCCGACCTCTTCCATTTAGCAGACAAAATCAATCCTATTGTTACTATCACTACTGAAAGTATTCTTATAACTTCTATATATAAGTCTAATCAGTAAACTCTTCTCATAGAATGTACAAGTTGTCTGAGTGTGGAAGTGAGTGGTGTTTATTGAGTATTAGCATTTTAGTTACATATTTTTAGGTTTATCTTTAGCTGCCCCGATTGGTCCCATTAATTCTGCACGATTAGATAAAGGGATAAAAAATGGATTTTGGCATGCATGGATTGTTGGGGCAGGGTCAATGATTACGGATGCTCTCTTTATGCTGCTCGTTTATTTAGGAATGGTTCAATTTCTGGGATCCCGATTGTTCAAATCTTCCTTTTGCTATTTGGTGGTTTTATTCTCATTTATTCAGGGGTAGAGAGCATCTTAGGCGTAAATTCAATTCATTTAACTTATAGCAGAAAAAAGGAATCTTTAATGAAATGCTGTCTAACAGGCTTCCTCATGTCGATTACAAGCCCGCTATCAATCCTTTTTTGGCTGGGGATTTATGGATCTGTACTAGCAAAAACGGCACAAATGAACGGGACTGGTCAATTATTGATTTATAGCTGTATGATATTCGTTGGTTTAACTTTATGGGATCTATTTGTTGCAGCCTTAACAACATGGTTTCGAAGATTTTTAAGTGATACAAGCATTAAAGGTATTTCCATAATTTCTGGTGTATCCTTACTCGGATTTGGGGTGTATTTTGGCTATCAAGGGGTGAAGGACTTATTCGGTTAATAGCTGTAGTAGGCAAACACAGCGGTTAGTTTGTCAGTTGTATATATAATAGTAGAAACTTTTATTATAGTCATAGATGTGTTTGTTTCAGGTACTTAATTTACATTTGTATTAGCTCGTTTATATATTAACAAACACTTCTTTTATTCCCGAAAATAAGGAGATTTGAGATATTAGTAAATGAGATCGTGATTAGAAAATCTTTTTAAGATAGAGAGGAGATACAAAACATAATGACCAGACACGTTATTTGCTAACTAGAAAAGTGATTTCTTAGGAGTTGACATTAAGAAAATGTTTTGATATGATATCTCTTGTCGCTGATCGAATAGCTCAGTTGATAATAAGTATTGACTTATTCGAAAATGAATGATAAGATATTTCTTGTCGCTGAAAAGTAGTTAAATAGAAAGCGATAATTTTTTCTTCTCACATCTTTCGTAGAAGTTTAAAGAAATGAAGTTTTTGGATAAAATGGTTTTGTAGCTTGAGTTTAGAAGCTATAAAAACAAATAGTTCTTTGAAAACTAAACAAAGCAGAACGTCAACGTTAATTCTAATTAACAAAAACGTACTATATAGTACAAATGAAAGGCTAAGGAACTTCTACTAAGAACTGTCACGTCCTGTGACGAACGTAGAAGTCAGCACATCATGTGCAAGTCAACTCTTTATTGGAGAGTTTGATCCTGGCTCAGGACGAACGCTGGCGGCGTGCCTAATACATGCAAGTCGAGCGAATCTGAGGGAGCTTGCTCCCGAAGATTAGCGGCGGACGGGTGAGTAACACGTGGGTAACCTGCCTGTAAGATTGGGATAACTCCGGGAAACCGGAGCTAATACCGGATAACATGTCGAACCGCATGGTTCGACATTGAAAGATGGCTTCGGCTATCACTTACAGATGGACCCGCGGCGCATTAGCTAGTTGGTGAGGTAACGGCTCACCAAGGCGACGATGCGTAGCCGACCTGAGAGGGTGATCGGCCACACTGGGACTGAGACACGGCCCAGACTCCTACGGGAGGCAGCAGTAGGGAATCTTCCGCAATGGACGAAAGTCTGACGGAGCAACGCCGCGTGAACGATGAAGGCCTTCGGGTCGTAAAGTTCTGTTGTTAGGGAAGAACAAGTACCAGAGTAACTGCTGGTACCTTGACGGTACCTAACCAGAAAGCCACGGCTAACTACGTGCCAGCAGCCGCGGTAATACGTAGGTGGCAAGCGTTGTCCGGAATTATTGGGCGTAAAGCGCGCGCAGGTGGTTTCTTAAGTCTGATGTGAAAGCCCACGGCTCAACCGTGGAGGGTCATTGGAAACTGGGGAACTTGAGTGCAGAAGAGGAAAGTGGAATTCCAAGTGTAGCGGTGAAATGCGTAGAGATTTGGAGGAACACCAGTGGCGAAGGCGACTTTCTGGTCTGTAACTGACACTGAGGCGCGAAAGCGTGGGGAGCGAACAGGATTAGATACCCTGGTAGTCCACGCCGTAAACGATGAGTGCTAAGTGTTAGAGGGTTTCCGCCCTTTAGTGCTGCAGCAAACGCATTAAGCACTCCGCCTGGGGAGTACGGTCGCAAGACTGAAACTCAAAGGAATTGACGGGGGCCCGCACAAGCGGTGGAGCATGTGGTTTAATTCGAAGCAACGCGAAGAACCTTACCAGGTCTTGACATCCCACTGCCCGGTATAGAGATATACCTTTCCCTTCGGGGACAGTGGTGACAGGTGGTGCATGGTTGTCGTCAGCTCGTGTCGTGAGATGTTGGGTTAAGTCCCGCAACGAGCGCAACCCTTGATCTTAGTTGCCAGCATTTAGTTGGGCACTCTAAGGTGACTGCCGGTGACAAACCGGAGGAAGGTGGGGATGACGTCAAATCATCATGCCCCTTATGACCTGGGCTACACACGTGCTACAATGGATGGTACAAAGGGCTGCAAGACTGCGAAGTCAAGCCAATCCCATAAAACCATTCTCAGTTCGGATTGCAGGCTGCAACTCGCCTGCATGAAGCCGGAATCGCTAGTAATCGCGGATCAGCATGCCGCGGTGAATACGTTCCCGGGCCTTGTACACACCGCCCGTCACACCACGAGAGTTTGTAACACCCGAAGTCGGTGGGGTAACCGCATTGGAGCCAGCCGCCTAAGGTGGGACAGATGATTGGGGTGAAGTCGTAACAAGGTAGCCGTATCGGAAGGTGCGGCTGGATCACCTCCTTTCTAAGGATAATATGAAGTTTTATTACTTCATTAAAAAGACGTTTCTGACTTTGTTTAGTTTTGAGAGAACTATCTCTCAATGATGATACACATAGGATTAAAAACATTATGCATACGATAAGTTCCTTTTTAAAGGATCGCCTGCTAAAGGCGCCACGTCCTGTGGCAACGCATGCGTTTGCACATCCTGTGCTTTGTTCCTTGAAAACTAGATAACGATAACAATTCAAGTAATTCACTGAGTTTAAACGCTTAGTTTAGTGATTCTCTTAATAATGATTAAAATGACATTTATAATGTCAAAGGTTAAGTTGTTAAGGGCGCACGGTGGATGCCTTGGCACTAGGAGCCGATGAAGGACGGTACTAACACCGATATGCTTCGGGGAGCTGTAAGTAAGCTTTGATCCGGAGATTTCCGAATGGGGGAACCCACTGCTCGTAATGGAGTAGTATTTTCACCTGAATACATAGGGTGATAAAGGCAGACCCGGGGAACTGAAACATCTAAGTACCCGGAGGAAGAGAAAGCAAACGCGATTTCCCAAGTAGCGGCGAGCGAAACGGAATTAGCCCAAACCAAGAGGCTTGCCTCTTGGGGTTGTAGGACACTCTATACGGAGTTACAAAGGAACGGAGTAAATGAAGAGGTCTGGAAAGGCCCGTCAAAGAAGGTAACAACCCTGTAGTTGAAACTTCGTTCCCTCCAGAGTGGATCCTGAGTACGGCGGGACACGTGAAATCCCGTCGGAAGCAGGGAGGACCATCTCCCAAGGCTAAATACTCCCTAGTGACCGATAGTGAACCAGTACCGTGAGGGAAAGGTGAAAAGCACCCCGGAAGGGGAGTGAAAGAGATCCTGAAACCGTGTGCCTACAAGTAGTCAAAGCCCGTTAATGGGTAATGGCGTGCCTTTTGTAGAATGAACCGGCGAGTTACGATCCCGTGCAAGGTTAAGTTGATGAGACGGAGCCGCAGCGAAAGCGAGTCTTAAGTAGGGCGAAAGAGTACGTGGTCGTAGACCCGAAACCAGGTGATCTACCCATGTCCAGGGTGAAGTTCAGGTAACACTGAATGGAGGCCCGAACCCCCGCACGTTGAAAAGTGCGGGGATGAGGTGTGGGTAGCGGAGAAATTCCAATCGAACTTGGAGATAGCTGGTTCTCTCCGAAATAGCTTTAGGGCTAGCCTTGAAATTGAGAGTCTTGGAGGTAGAGCACTGATTGGACTAGGGGCCCCCATCGGGTTACCGAATTCAGTCAAACTCCGAATGCCAAAGACTTATGTTCAGGAGTCAGACTGCGAGTGATAAGATCCGTAGTCAAGAGGGAAACAGCCCAGACCACCAGCTAAGGTCCCAAAGTATACGTTAAGTGGAAAAGGATGTGGAGTTGCTTAGACAACCAGGATGTTGGCTTAGAAGCAGCCACCATTTAAAGAGTGCGTAATAGCTCACTGGTCGAGTGACTCTGCGCCGAAAATGTACCGGGGCTAAACGTATCACCGAAGCTGTGGATTGTTCTTACGAACAATGGTAGGAGAGCGTTCTAAGGGCTGTGAAGCTAGACCGGAAGGACTAGTGGAGCGCTTAGAAGTGAGAATGCCGGTATGAGTAGCGAAAGAGGGGTGAGAATCCCCTCCACCGAATGCCTAAGGTTTCCTGAGGAAGGCTCGTCCGCTCAGGGTTAGTCGGGACCTAAGCCGAGGCCGAAAGGCGTAGGCGATGGACAACAGGTTGAAATTCCTGTACCACCTCCTCACCATTTGAGCAATGGGGGGACGCAGAAGGATAGGGTAAGCGCGCTGTTGGATTAGCGCGTCCAAGCAGTTAGGCTGACAACGAGGCAAATCCCGTTGTCGTAAAGGCTGAGCTGTTATGGCGAGGGAAATATAGTACCGAAGTTCCTGATTCCACACTGCCAAGAAAAGCCTCTAGCGAGGTGAGAGGTGCCCGTACCGCAAACCGACACAGGTAGGCGAGGAGAGAATCCTAAGGTGAGCGAGAGAACTCTCGTTAAGGAACTCGGCAAAATGACCCCGTAACTTCGGGAGAAGGGGTGCTTTTTCAGGGCTTGCCCTGCGAAAAGCCGCAGTGAATAGGCCCAGGCGACTGTTTAGCAAAAACACAGGTCTCTGCGAAGCCGCAAGGCGAAGTATAGGGGCTGACGCCTGCCCGGTGCTGGAAGGTTAAGGGGAGAGGTTAGCTGCTAAGCGAAGCTTTGAACCGAAGCCCCAGTAAACGGCGGCCGTAACTATAACGGTCCTAAGGTAGCGAAATTCCTTGTCGGGTAAGTTCCGACCCGCACGAAAGGCGTAACGATCTGGGCACTGTCTCAACGAGAGACTCGGTGAAATTATAGTACCTGTGAAGATGCAGGTTACCCGCGACAGGACGGAAAGACCCCGTGGAGCTTTACTGTAGCCTGATATTGAATTTTGGTACAGCTTGTACAGGATAGGTAGGAGCCTGAGAAGCCGGAGCGCTAGCTTCGGTGGAGGCGTCGGTGGGATACTACCCTGGCTGTATTGAAATTCTAACCCGCAGCCCTTATCGGGCTGGGAGACAGTGTCAGGTGGGCAGTTTGACTGGGGCGGTCGCCTCCTAAAATGTAACGGAGGCGCCCAAAGGTTCCCTCAGAATGGTTGGAAATCATTCGTAGAGTGTAAAGGCACAAGGGAGCTTGACTGCGAGACCTACAAGTCGAGCAGGGACGAAAGTCGGGCTTAGTGATCCGGTGGTTCCGCATGGAAGGGCCATCGCTCAACGGATAAAAGCTACCCCGGGGATAACAGGCTTATCTCCCCCAAGAGTCCACATCGACGGGGAGGTTTGGCACCTCGATGTCGGCTCATCGCATCCTGGGGCTGTAGTCGGTCCCAAGGGTTGGGCTGTTCGCCCATTAAAGCGGTACGCGAGCTGGGTTCAGAACGTCGTGAGACAGTTCGGTCCCTATCCGTCGTGGGCGTAGGAAATTTGAGAGGAGCTGTCCTTAGTACGAGAGGACCGGGATGGACGCACCGCTGGTGTACCAGTTGTCTTGCCAAAGGCATAGCTGGGTAGCTATGTGCGGAAGGGATAAGTGCTGAAAGCATCTAAGCATGAAGCCCCCCTCAAGATGAGATTTCCCATAGCGTAAGCTAGTAAGATCCCTGAAAGATGATCAGGTTGATAGGTCAGAGGTGGAAGCGCGGTGACGTGTGGAGTTGACTGATACTAATCGATCGAGGACTTAACCTAAATAGAAAAGCGGAAGAAGCCCGCTTAAATCCATAGGGCATTGGAGCGCTCGAGAAGAAGTCGTACTTTGACTTCGCAGGAGAGTGTGAAATGACCGTAGGATTTGGCTTCTGGAGCTGGACAATGTAAGAGTATAAACTCAGTTGAGTGAATTGAATTGTGAATCGTTATCTAGTTTTGAAGGAATATCCCTTCAAACTTAATATTATTTGGTGACGATGGCGAAGAGGTCACACCCGTTCCCATGCCGAACACGGAAGTTAAGCTCTTCAGCGCCGATGGTAGTTAGGGGTTTCCCCTTGTGAGAGTAGGACGTTGCCAAGTAAGAAGAAAAAGATCAACAGAGATGCTGGTCTTTTTTATTTGTGTTAAACTATCACAATATAAAAAAGAGAACCTAAGGAAAAGATATAATAACTAGCCTGAGGAAAAGTAGAGATACTGAGATACTGGTCTTTTTTTATTGGATGGAGTTATGATAAAGGTTTAATAATTCTAAATTAGCTAAAGGAAAAGACCATCATAGCCCAGATGAAAGTAAAAACCACAACTAAATAGCAAAAGAAAAGGCCTTCATATCATCTGAAAGACAGCAAAAGAAAATTCTTTCATTTAGATTGATTCTCACCCCCCCAAGAGGGGTACAATCGTTTAATAGTTCCATTTTTTATAGAATTTTTATATTTTTATATTCATAGTAATATTTTATAATTTTAATAGAATGATTATTTAGAGAAGACAAGAATGGATGCTACTTTGTGGCATGGTTGAAAGCGATTGAAGGGAGAGCAGGATTTGATAAAACTAAGCTATTTTACACGTTCTGATTTCAAACAATTAATCAATTGGATCGATTCACCAGAATTTCTTTTACAATGGGGCGGGCCTGCTTTTGAGTATCCGTTAACTGAAAGTCAGTTAACGACATATCTTGCGAATGCAAATCATGATGAGGCTGACAAGTATGTCTATAAAGTATTACATAAAGAAACAGGTAAAGTGATCGGGCATATTTCGTTAGGAAATGTTGATAGGAAACATAAATCTGCACGAGTAGGCAAGGTTTTAGTTGGGAATAAAGATGTTCGCGGCCAAGGTATTGGTCAACAGATGCTGAAAGAGGTCCTAAAGATTGCGTTTGGTGAACTAAACTTACATCGAGTAAGTCTTGGAGTTTTTGACTTTAACGTTTCGGCAATTAACTGTTATGAAAAGGTAGGTTTTAAAAAGGAAGGAGTCCTTAGGGATTCAAGAAGAATCGGGAACACATATTGGAGCTCATTGGAGATGAGTATGTTAGAAAATGAATGGGCAGAGTGGCGAAGTCTGCATACATAAAATGATCTGTGAGTAATTGATATCGAGCAAAGGGGATCATGAATGGCAAAGTATATTAGTATGTTCTTCTTTAGTGTTTTGGCTTGTTTCATTCTTTTATTAATTTTGTCTTCTTTTTTCATTGGAGACGGTGATCCACCTGAAGCAGCTGTTTACACATTCGGTTCAATGATCGTTATTCTTTTTTCTTTTTTGATCACACAAATGTACTATTTAATTGATTTGGTAAAGGATATAGCGACATACCTGGATTAAAAAAAGGCATGGAAAAGCCATACCTTTTCATCGTTTGTTATAAATCAATTGTGCGATTATTAATATTAATCAAAATTTCTCCATCATGATTGTTCACCTTTTCAGTGTCATTAGCTCTTGAATGAATACTGTCTTTTGAGGGGGGACCAATCACAACTGATTCTTTAATTGGTGATAAGGCTTCAGCGATTTTTTCTTTATCTACTCCGTATGCAGCGTGAAACACTTTCGGTGGAGTTAGACGCAATGTATCAGAACCTTCTGCTGTTTCAAATTGATCATTATTAAAAAATAGATGAAGATGCAGTTTTTCTGTTATAGGTCTGATCCAATGCCACCATGCCATTGGGATAAACACGACTTGACCTGGTTTTGCCTTATAATTATGCAGTTTTTTAGTATCTGGATCTACGATGGATATCATTGCTTCACCTGAAACGATAACATCTAATTCCCATGAATTTGGATGCCAATGTGGTTCACGCATATATCCCTTTGTAAGAAAGAGGTCGACAAACGCCCCGCCAACCGTATACCTCCTATAAAAAAGAATAAATGTTATATCTTTTTATATGAAGAAGTCATTTTATAGGTGAAATGAATAATTGATAAATTAAACGATAAAGCATCCTCGTAAGAGATGCTTTTTTATATCGAATAAAATTAATCGTAATAGTAAAACCCCTATGGAGGTGTAAAATGTCCCTGTTTATAAATTAAGATTTTTTGACAATCCTAGGCCATTTAAGTCGTAATCATTTAAATGAGCAGGAATTGTTACATATTTTAGGAGATGAAAATTCAACAAAGGTTCTTGAAAAATTAGTTAGGGATGAAATGATACAAGTTAACAATGGCATCTATTCCGTTACAAGAAAAGGCTTAAAAAATGCACGTAACCTATTCGATCGGCCTTCAAAACCAAATTCAAAAGGTATGAAACGGAGAGGACTTATCCAGATAGCTATTCTCAAGCTATTAAAAGAAGAGCCGAGGCATGGCTATCAGGTGATGAAGTTATTAGAAGAAAGAAGCAATGGTTATTATACTCCAAGTGCCGGGACAGTAAATCCTGCTTTACAGGATTTACATGATAAAGGACTAATAACAGTTGTTGAACAAGGAGATAAAAAGGTCTATACATTACATTCAGATGGCTTGTTATTTTTAGCGGAAGCTGTTCAAGGTGAGGAAGATGTGTTTTGGGAGGACTGGCGAATCCGTTTAATGTGGAAGCAATCAAAGCATGCGGGTCTTGTAAGGGAAGAAATGGATAAATTTATGTTAGAGTATCACATTGCGATGAGAAGCCAGAACATGCTGAAGAATTCATCTCAATTTTAAAAAATGCGCGTGAACAGGTGATTAACTGGTCAGATCAGCAAGAAAGAAAACAACAAGGAAAGGAGGTAGATGAATGAAATCCGTCATGACGTTGTGGAAATACACGAAACCTTATCGGATATTTGTTGTTTTAGCCCCGTTATTAATGGCTTTAGAGGTGTCAATGGATCTTTTACAGCCGTTAATTATGCAGAAAATCATTGATAATGGGATCGCAAACAATAATACGGCATATGTCATACAAATGGGTATTTTGATGATATGTGCAGCCATTCTTGGATTAGTCGGAGGAGCGGGTTGTACGATATTTAGTACGCGTGCAGCTGTAAATTTTGCAACAGATATTAGAAGGGAAGTTTTTAAGCAGGTAGAACATTTTTCGAGTGAAAACCGAGATAAGTTTGGGACCGGAAAGTTAATTACGATTATAACAAGTGATCTTTCATTGGTACAAACGGCTTTCATGATGACACTTCGGGTATTAGTGAGAGGACCGCTTTTATTTATCGGCAGTATCCTTATTGTGTTTTTTCAGGCACGAGAGCTTTTTCCGATCCTTCTAGTCTTGATCCCAATTTTGATATTTTTTATTATTTTCCTTTCAAGAAAAGCTGGGGCATGGTTTAAACGTGTTCAGGAAGGGCTGGACCAGCTAAATACAAAACTGCAGGAAAATATTGCTGGAATTAGAGTTGTGAAGGAATTTGTTCGCAAGGATTATGAAATTGCTCTGTTTAATAGGGTAAATCAGTCATTAACGAAAACGACAATGACGGCAGAACAAATTTCGCTGGTGAAACCGTTGCATTGGTAGCACCTTTGGGAGCTGGTAAAACAACGATTTGCAGTTTAGTTGCCCGATTTTATGATATCGATCAAGGTGTGATTTCAATTAATGGAATCAATATTACGGATATGAAGTTAGAATCGTTACGGTCGCATATCGGCATTGTCCAGCAAGATGTCTTCTTGTTTGACGGAACGATCAGGGAAAATATCGCATACTGCCGATTAGGAGCAACGGATGATGAAATCTGGGATGCTGCAAGACGTGCTCAAATTTTTGATGTTATTAAGAAGCTGCCTGAAGGTCTCGACACACTCATCGGTGAAAGGGGAGTAAAGCTTTCAGGAGGGCAAAAGAAAAGACTATCAATCGCGCGAATGTTTTTGAAAAACCCGTCCATTCTTATTCTTGATGAAGCAACATCTGCGCTTGATACTGAAACTGAACATGCCATACAGCAAGCGTTATCCGAGTTGTCACAAGGAAGAACAACTTTGGTGATTGCTCATCGCCTTGCAACGATAAAAAATGCGGACAGGATCATTGTGGTTACAAATCAAGGGATTGCTGAACAAGGTAGCCATGATGAGCTGTTGGAAGTTGGAGGCGCATATAGTCGCTTACACAGCGCACAGTTTGGTGCTTAGTTTACCGAAATGGGATTTTTATAATATCATTAAATAAAACAAGGCGTCTAGAAGAGTGCTGAGCCACTGACTAGACGCCTTCGAATGTTTCAGACAGTAGGTTTAGAGTAAGAGGATGCAAATGATCATCAATATTTCTTGGGAGATATCCGGACGAATAATACCTTAATTGCACCATTTTGTGTTAAAGTTTAGAAAACAAAATAATTTATTGTAACAGGCGGTGTCAGAATGATTACTGTAGTTGGCAGTATTAATATGGATTTAGTCGTAGAGTGTGAAAAAAAGCCGCAGCAAGGTGAAACTTTTCGGCCAGTCCTATTCCACATTTCCAGGTGGAAAAGGAGCTAACCAGGCTGTTTCGGCCGCTAGATTAGGCGGCAAAGTCAATTTTGTTGGAAATGTAGGTAAGGATATGTTTGGTAAGGAGCTGCTTGAGCATTTAACAAATGAGAGCATTAGTATCGAACATATTAATATAGATCAAGAGCAATTTACAGGAATTGCAAATATTGTGATTACTAAAGGAGATAATAGTATCATTGTCGTCCCAGGTGCGAATTACACCTTAACCCCTTTACATGTTCAACAAAAAAAAGAACTTATAGCAAAAAGTGATCTTGTCATCGTTCAGTTAGAGATCTTAACAGAAACGGTTGAGGAAGTATTAACAATTTGTCATGAACTAGATGTTCCTGTTTTATTAAATCCAGCTCCAACTGCCTCTTGTACAAAGAAAATGATTGAAATGGCAACCTATATTACTCCTAATGAAACAGAATGTGAGGAATTATTTGGAGGATACTCTGAGGGGCTTTTGAAGAAATATCCTAATAAATTAATTGTTACATTAGGTGAAGCGGGAGCGGTCTATTTCAATGGTACTGACATTGTGCAAGTCGAGGGCTTCAAAACAACAGTTGTGGATACGACTGGTGCAGGAGATACATTCAATGGAGCTTTCGCATTTGCAATTAACAATGGCAAGGAAATAAAGGATGCCATTCAATTTGCAAATGCAGCAGCATCTCTTTCAGTCGAGAAATTAGGTGCGCAAAAAGGAATGCCATCTTTTGATGATGTTAATAAACGCTTAAAGGACACAATGATCTAAATACTAGAAAGGTGGTAAAGTTAAAAGCTTATCACTTTTTTTGTAAACGGAGGATATTTTCATGACTGATTTCATTTCAGACTTAATTGAAAAAGCAAAAAATTTAAATGACGTAGATCTCATTCTAAAGAACGGTGAGATTGTAGATGTGTTTTCATTAGAAACATTTAAGGCAGATATTGCCATATATAAAGGATATATAGTTGGGATCGGGCATTTTGATGCAATTGAAAATACTGTAGATGTCTCAAATAAGTTCATTATTCCAGGATTTATCGATGGTCATATCCATATTGAATCAACAATGGTGAGACCCTCAGAATTCTCTCGAGCGATCATTAAACACGGAATTACGACAGTCGTCACAGATCCGCATGAAATTGCGAATGTATCAGGTATAGATGGTATTAAGTTCATGATTAATGATGCAGCAGGCGCCAGCGTCGATATCTTAATGAAACTGCCCTCTAGTGTTCCTGCAACTCGTTTTGAAAATAATGGGGCGACACTTACTTCAGAAGATTTGCAACAGTTGATAGATGAAGAAAGTGTAATCGGTCTAGCAGAAGTTATGGATTATCCAGCAGTTGTTCATCATGAAAAGGATATGATGGAGAAAATAAGAATGGTGAAAGAAAAGAAATTCATCATCGATGGTCATGCAGCTGGATTAACTGATCGAGAGCTTGATATATATAGTATTGCGTCGATAAGAAATGATCATGAAGCTGTAAACAAAGAGGAAGCAATCCGCCGAGTGAGAAAAGGTTTTAACGTCTTAGTAAGGGAAGGTTCTGCAGCAAAAGATTTGTTAGCAATTTTACCTGCCATTAACGAAAGAAATAGTACAAGGTTTTCTTTTTGTACAGATGATAAGCATCTCGATGAATTAATTGCAGAAGGGACGATCAATCATGCGATAAAGCTTGCTGTTACAAACGGACTAGATCCTCTAATAGCGATCCAAATGGCTACTATTAATAATGCATTATGCCATGGGATAGAAAACAAAGGTGCCGTTGCCCCAGGGTATCTTGCAGATCTGCTAATTGTCGATAACCTCAAAGATTTAACGATTCATCACGTCATCAAAAGTGGAAAAATCATGAAAATTGACAGCAAGCCAAAGCAGGAACAAATTTTAATTCCAAGTTCAATTATGCAATCAGTAAAGTTACAATCCATTTCGAAAGAAATGCTTCGAATACCAATTAAGGATCAGCAAAAAGCCCATATTATCGAGATTTTACCAGGGAAAATTATCACGAAAAAACGAATTGACTTTGTTGACCAGGAAGATGGTTTTTTTAAGCCTAATCTTGAAAAAGATTATTTGAAAATGGTTGTTTGTGAAAGACATAATCATACTGGTCATGTAGGTCTTGGAATCGTTCATGGATTAAAATTATTGTCAGGGGCAATCGCCTCAACAGTTGCACACGATTCACATAATATTGTAGCTGCTGGCACAAATGATGAAGATATATTGATTGCAATCGAACGATTACGAAACATTCAAGGCGGATTAGTGATCGTTAAAAATGGAGAAGTGATGGCTGAAGTTCAACTTCCTATCGCTGGTTTAATGTCTGATCAACCATATGAATTTGTAGGAAAACAATTAACTGACCTACATGAAAAACTAGAAATGATTGTAGATAACCATTCGCAAAATATTTTTATGATTTTATCATTCTTATGCTTGCCGGTCATTCCTGAATTGAAACTTACGGATAAGGGACTTTTTGATGTAACTGCTTTTGAGCATATCAATGTTGGTTTATAATCTTTGAAAATGACTAGATGAAGAGAAAAGAAGCCTTGATAGGGAATAAGCCTATCAAGGTTTTTATATGAAAAAATTTAGTAAATCAATCAAAAGTTAAAAAAGTATTTAGCAGTAAATAATTTATTATTTAGTAAAGATTTACTGTTGATTTACTGGTAAGAGAAGGTGATTCATTAATTTATCTAGGTAATATAAGTAATTAAAGAGAATCAAAATTGTTGAAATTATTAAAAAACTTATTGAAAGCGTTTTATTCATCTGTTAATATTTAATCATCAAGTAAATATTTAGTGAAACAATAGAAAGAATTTTCCTTAAACAGAGGTATAGTGAGGTAGTACAAATGACAACGATCAAAGATATTGCAGCACACGCGAATGTCTCGAGTTCGACTGTTTCAAGAGTTTTAAACAATGATCCGACTATTTCTGTAACAACTGAAACGAGAGAGCGAATTTTAGAGGTTTCGAAGGAATTAGGTTATAAAACGGTGAGGAAGCGAAAAAATGAACAAAAGCTTTTGAAAACAACGAATCATCGAATAGGCATCTTTTTAGCAAACACTCGCGAGGAAGAAGAAGACGGGATAAATGATCCGTATTTTACTGGAATAAGAAACGGGGTCGAGAGTGAGTGTCTTAATCAAGGGATCTATTCTAACAAGATCATTCGTTTATCAGAAGATCTCCAAGAGCAATTTATTGATGACGTTGATGGGTTAATTGTTATTGGTGTTATGAAGCCAAGTGAATTAAACCGAATCAGCGATTGTTTAGACCATGTTGTGTTTATTAACTATTCACCTGATGAGGATAAATATGATTCCGTTATTTCAGATTTTGAAAAGGCTACAACGAGTGCTTTAAAGCATTTGTTTGAGCAAGGGTATAAAAGTATTGGCTATCTCGGTGGACGAGAAAGAGAGCAAATTACTTTTCGAATGGTTGAAGATAAGCGTCATACAACATACGTAGATTTCATGACAAGAAAAGGACTTTATCGAGAAGACCATGTATTCATTGGTGAGTTTTCAATGAATCAAGGTTATAAGCTAATGAATGACGTCATTAAACGGGGGGATCTTCCAGAAGCCTTTTTTATTGCGAGTGATTCAATGGCAATCGGAGCTTTGCGAGCTTTACAAGAGGAGAATATTAGAGTACCTGAAGATGTCGCAATTGTGAGCTTCAATGATGTTCAAATGGCTAAATTTGCGAGCACACCTTTGACTTCTGTAAAAGTATACACGGAGCAAATGGGTCGGATAGGTGTTCAATTACTTCTCGACCAATTAAATGGGAGAGAAATTCCGTTGAAAATAACGGTTCCTACCAAATTATGTATTCGTGAAAGCTCAAATGTTAAGAAAAATATATAACGAGATGAGGAAGCTTAAGGGGGGTGATGGTAGGGGAAAGATAGAAGATCAGTTTGGTTTTGATAGCCTGTTAAAATGAGATTAAAAAGTCAAAGGGTTCAAAAAATCAATTTGGCAGAATTGATTTAAATAAGAACTAGTTCCTAAGACTCTTCAATCTCCAATCTCCCCTTATTAAAAGGGAAAAAGATCTAGAATTATATTATAAAATAAGTTTTGTTTTAAGGCAAAAATAATGCTTTGTACTTACAACATTGTCTCACACATCAAAGAATTCATTTTCATTTATTACTTAATTAGAATGTGGGGGAAGTAAATGAAGAAGTTTATGAGTTTGATAACTTTTGTTATCGCTTTCACAATAATTGCAGCTGGATGTACAAATAAAGGTGCTTCAAATGAATCAACAGGGGATGGAAAAGTCTCATTATCGCTTTTCTTAACAATGTCTAATGAAGGAGAAAAAAAGGCAATTGAAAATGTTGTTGCAAAATTTGAAGAGGAAAATCCTGAAATAAATATTGAATTAAACCTTCCTGGTGGAGGATATGAAGATATGCTTCGTGTCAAAATGGCTGCGAATGATATGCCTGATTTATTTGATACACATGGCTGGTCACAGCTCCGTTATGGTGAATATGTAGCTGATCAAAAGGATATGGATTGGGTGCAGCATCTTGATCCGGCATTAGACCAAATCCTTAAGGATGACAGTGGAAAAGTATACGCTTTCCCGATTAACCAAGCAAAAGATGGCATTAGTTATAACGTAAATGTGTTAGAAAAGTATGGAGTAAAGCCGCCAAAAACAATCGATGAATTCATTACAGCACTTGAAACGATTAAAGAAAAAAGTAAAGGGGATGTTACGCCTTTATGGATTCCTGGTGGAGATAACTGGACAATTGGACAAATTTTCGATGAGTTAGCTACTCCTTTAGTCATAACAGATGAGAAAAATAGTTATGGAGATGAGTTGAAAGATGGATCATTTGATTGGTCGAAATATACTCCGCTAGCTGAAAAAATCAAAGAAATGCAAGAGAAGGGATTAATCAATGAAGATGTGTTAACAGCAAAGATTCAACAAGCGACAGAGCTGATTGCACAAGATAAAATTGCTTTTACATTCGTAGCTGGCTCACTTGGACCAGATGCAACGGAATTAAACCCAGAAGTCAAAGTAGGGACAATGCCGGTACCAGCATTTCATGAGGGAGATAAACAAAGTTGGATTGGCGGCGAACGTTATACGATCGCTATTTCAAAAAATACAAAGCATCCTGAAGAAGCGAGAGCATTTATTGACTTTATTTCACAACCTGAAAACTTAAAAATTATGGCGGAAGGAACATCGGCACCTGATGCACTAACAAATGTTGATGCTGAAAACTATTTCTCTGAGTACTACAAACAGTATGAGGATGTAATGGTTGAACCGTATTTTGACCGTGTGTATTTACCAAGTGGAATGTGGGATGTTATGGCAACTACAGGCCAGGAATTATTAGCTGATACGTTAACACCTGAACAACTTTCGGGAAAAATGGGTGAAGAGTATACACGTTTAAGAAATCAGTAACTTCGATGTGTGGCAAGGGTTTGTTGAGGAGAGGATATCTGTCCGCTCCTTACTTATTTAACCCTAACGTCTAATTAAGGAGTGTGAAAGATGAGTGAGATAGTCACAGAAACAGAGTACACTGTAACCAAAAAACCAAGGAAACTTAAAGTGAAAAAGCAAACTTCACTTTGGTGGATGTACCTACCAAGTTTCGCTGTAGTATTTCTGTTTATCTTATATCCGTTTTTTAATGGTATTCAACTATCCTTTACGAATTGGAATGGTTTCTCGCAAGAATATGATCATGTGGGATTTGATCAATATAAACGTCTTTTTGCAGATCCTACAACATGGCTTGTAGTCAAAAATACACTTCTATACGGGATTGGCAGCACTATTCTCCAAAACGTACTTGGCTTATTATATGCCTTGCTGTTGAACCAAAGTATAAAAATGAAGGCAGTTACTCGTACAGTCATATATTTACCGGTTATTATCAGCCCGTTGATTATGGGATATATTTGGTACTTTTTCTTCTCTTTCCAAGGTGGAGCACTTAACGATGCATTGCAATTCTTTGGACTTGAAAAAATCAATGTGTTAGGAAATCCGGAATTTAATACGTGGATTATCGTGTTTGTCAATACGTATCAATATGTTGGAATCGCGATGATTATCTATTTAGCAGGTTTACAAAGTATCTCAAAGGATTTTTATGAAGCAGCACAAATTGATGGGGCATCATCACTTCAACAATTTAAAAACATTACACTGCCACTATTAATGCCATCGATCACCATAAATATGGTACTTAATATAATCGGCGGTTTAAAATTATTTGATGTCATCATTGCATTAACTGGCGGCGGACCTGGGAATGCATCACAATCGATGTCAACATTTATGTACGATCTTTATTTTAAAAGACAGGATGCTGGCTATGCAGCGACACAAGGCGTATTTATGGCGATTATTATTCTCGTAATTAGCTTAGCGGCGCTTGTTTACTTTAAGCGAAAGGAGATTGAAGCATAATGGAATATCTTAATAAGAAAAAGAAACACTTGTTAACAGGTGTATCTATCCTAGTGTTGTTATTCCATATCATTCCCTTTTATATTATGGCCACAACCGCTTTAAAAGCAAAAGGTGATTTTAGTTCGAAGTGGGTCTTTCCTAAGGAATTGAATTTTCAGAACTTCTCAGAGGCGTGGCAAACAGCGAATTTAGGTCCATCTTTTATAAATACACTGATTATCACGGGATGCTCAGCCGTTTTATTAATTTTCTTTGGATCAATGGCAGCTTATCCAATGGCGCGCCGCAAGACAACATTAAATAAAATCTTTTATTTCGTGTTTATTGCGATCATGATTATCCCGCCTTTAACTGCATTGGTGCCATTGTATAAAATGGTCGTAAATATTGGCATGATGAATACATATGAGGTCGCTATTTTGAATAACGTGGCCGCTTTTATGCCATTAACGATCTTTTTATATGCAGGGTTTATCCGCTCAACGATTCCAAAGGAGTTAGAAGAGGCAGCAAAAATAGATGGGGCTAGTACGCTAGGAACTTTCTTCCGAATCGTGTTTCCGTTGCTTAAGCCGGTAACAGCTTCTGTACTCATTATTGCTTGTGTATTCATTTGGAATGATTATCAATTTGCCATTTTCTTCTTACAGGATAAATCGATGCATACGGTTACTGTTTCATTAGCGAGTTTCTTTGGTCAAAATCAAAATCACTTAAACCTGGTTGCAGCCGCTGCGATCTTAGCAATGCTGCCAATGACGATTTTATTCTTATTTTTACAAAAATATTTTATAGCAGGACTATCCTCTGGATCTGTTAAAGGATAATTTGATAGATTCGTTATTTCAAAAATATCATATCTAGGAAGGAAGATGATTCATGTCAAAAATCACATTTATCGGAGCAGGAAGCACTGTATTTGCAAAAAATGTACTAGGCGATTGTATGTTTGTTCCAGCGTTAGCAGGATTTGAATTTGCCTTATTTGATATTGATGAGCAACGTCTAAAAGATTCAGAGAACATGTTAAAAAATTTAAAAAATAACTACAAATGTAATGTGATAATCAAATCATATTCTGATCGAAAAGAAGCGTTACGTGGTGCAAAATATGTGATCAATGCGATACAAGTTGGTGGCTATAAACCTAGTACAGTCATAGATTTCGAGATTCCTAAAAAGTACGGTTTACAGCAAACAATTGCTGATACAATTGGAATTGGCGGGATTTTCCGAGCGCTTCGTACCATTCCGGTTATGTTGGATTTTGCAAAGGATATTGAAGAGGTTTGTCCTGATGCACTTTTCTTAAATTACACAAATCCGATGGCAAATTTAACAGGAGCAATGCTTCGCTATACAAATGTGAAAACAGTTGGTTTATGTCATAGTGTTCAAGTTTGTACAGAGCATCTTTTCAGGGACTTAGGAATGGATCATGAAGGAATTGAAGAGAGAATCGCTGGGATTAACCATATGGCATGGCTGTTGGAGGTGAAGCGAGATGGCGAGGATCTTTATCCAGAAATCAAACGCCGAGCAAAGGAAAAGCAAAAAACAAAACATAATGATATGGTTCGTTACGAACTAATGGATAAATTTGGATACTATATCACTGAGTCTTCTGAACACAATGCAGAGTATCACCCGTATTTCATTAAAAGCAAATATCCTGAGCTTATTGAGAAGTTTAATATTCCTCTTGATGAATATCCGCGTCGTTGTATATCACAAATTGAAAATTGGGTGTCGATGCGAGAAGAAATGGTGAACAACAGTCAACTTACACATGCTAGATCACATGAATATGGTTCAAGAATAATTGAAGCAATGGAAACGAACGTCCCGTTTAAATTTGGCGGAAATGTGCTAAACACCGGTCGCTTAATCAGCAATCTTCCGGAAAACGCAGTTGTAGAGGTGCCATGTGTTGTCGATCGCAATGGTATTTTGCCAACCTACATTGGAAGTCTTCCAGAACAATTAGCTGCACTTAACAGAACGAATATTAATACACAATTATTAACAATCGAAGCAGCTATTACTGGAAAAAGAGAGCATGTGTACCATGCTGCGATGCTTGATCCTCATACGAGTGCAGAGCTGTCTATGGATGAAATTATCTCTATGTGTGATGAGTTAATTGAAGCACATGGCAAATGGTTGCCGCAGTTTACAGAGATTGGTACGAAGGTTTATGTGAGATAGGATTTATGGTATGTTTTTGACAGTCCCACCACTTATTGAATGTGGTGTGGGACTGTTTTTTTTATCGTGGCAAATTAACATTATAAAGCTACTCTTAGGTAAGTCTCACTTTATAATGTTAATTTCTATACTTTATTGGTTAGGAAGTTAGTATACTTAAAATTAAGTCACTTTTAAAAAATTGAAGTTTGAGAGGTTTAAACATGCAAACAGTTCAACAAACGAAGCTGATAAAAAAATCCATACCACTTCCATTTCTAGTCATCTTTGTTGGATATTTAGTTTTTGGTTTTTTAGAAAATATTAAGGGTCCGGCCATTCCAAGGATGCAGACAGATTTTGCAATAGATGAATGGCAAATCGGCGTCCTTTTGGCGTTGAATTCGTTCGGATTTTTGCTCGCTTGTAGTTTTACTGGGGTATTTACATCGAAGTGTGGGATTAAATTAGTCAGTTTACTTGCATTTGGCTCTATGGCATTATCTGGAGTATTTATTTATTTTTCAAGTAATTATTTTGTGTTTTCTCTATCTTATTTCTTTATGTATATAGGGAATGGGATGCTGGAAATTGCCTTAGCCATTATAGCTGCTAGAATTTTTACTAAGAATACCGGTTTTATGATGAATGTATCCCATTTCTTTTATGGGCTTAGCTCAACGGTTGCCCCGATGATGGCTACAGGACTTATGGGATTGCATGTTTTGGGAAATGAGGTAGGATGGCGTGGGATGTATTTGTTGATGCTTTCCCTTTGTATTATTCCGATGATTCCAACGTTTTTTAGTAAATTCCCTGTAGATAAGGTAACAGCAGAGGAGCGTATTCCTCTAAAAGTATATTTGAAGGATCCTGCTGCATGGTTAATCATAAGTATTCTTTCTTTCGGTGTGATAGCAGAATTATCAATGGCAGGCTGGCTCGTTAATTTCTTAGAGAAATCCTACCATTGGAGTCAAACTGCATCATCAGCTATGTTATCGATCTTTTTCCTTTGTTTTATGATGTCGAGAATCATTCTAGGTGCCGTTACAGATAAAATAGGATTTATGAAGTCGCTCATTATTTTTTCTGCTGTTGCGGGAATTGCAACGATTGTAGCAACTCTTATTGGATCATCTGCTGTCTGGTTATTTGGATTAGCTGGGATTGGTATCGCACCAATTTATCCAACGATTATGGCATTGATTGCTAAGCGGTATCCCAACGGAATAGACACTGCCATTACGTTTACGGTCACATTAATGGGGATTGCAGTTGTGTTAGGGAATTTTCTAATTGGAGCGATTATTGAGTTTTTCAAGCAATGGTTTACAAGTATGCATGGAGCGGAAATAGGCTTAACAAGAGGATTTCAGGCAGGTTTCGTTTTTATCGGAGTTTGTGCAATTCTTTGTTCTGTTATGAGTTTTCTCTTGTACCGTTACTTTCAGAGAAGAAATGAATTGATCTAGAATACTTAAAACGATCGAAATAGCTAAGGAGGCTAATCAATGATTAGCCTCCTTAGCTATTTTTAGATTCAATCAATGGAATTAATAAATAATTAATTTAGTATGTTAATAAAATAAAATAGGGTTCTTTGAATGAGGGGATAGATAAGTGATTTTAATAGATAAATTAAAAAAAATTGGAGTGAATTACGATTTTACTAATAAAATTGAATTTTACAATTTTTTAATATCTATTAAAATTTTATTTTAAATGCAAAAATAGTATGTTATGATACTTTTGCAATAAAGAATTAATAGTATTCATTTAAAAATCGTTTAAATTTTTTAGTTTCACCTGTAAGCGATTACATATAAGAGAGGTGTGTGAAAGTTGCGAGATCATAATGAAGCTATATTTGATATGGCGATTCGGACAGCTGATATGCTTGTTAAGATGTTTGGTTCAAAATGTGAAGTGGCCGTACATGATTTTACAGATTTAAAAAAATCACTCATTCATCTTGCAGGAAATGTGACAGGTCGAAAGATTGGTTCACCGATAACTGATTTAGTGTTAAAGGAGTTAGCAAACCCAAATGAGGACATAAACGATATTCCGAACTATAAAACACAGTCGGAAAAAGGACAAATTATGAAATCGTCGACGGTCTTTTTAAAGGATCAACACAATAAACCGATTGGTGCTTTATGTATTAATTATGATATTAGCTTATTCATGCAATTTAATGGTGTGGTTGAAGAATTTATTCATTTTAATAACAATGAGACAACAACTGAAAGTTTTTATGCAACAGTACAAGATGTGATACATGGGATGGTTGACGAAGTTTTACTTGGTTTCAAAAAGGCTCCTTCAGACATGACAATCACAGAGAAGATTGAATGTGTAAGGATTCTTGAGAAGAAGGGAACGTTTCTCATTAAGGGTTCAACCGATTATGTCGCACATGCTTTAGGTGTTTCAAAGTTTACAGTCTATAATTACCTTCAAAAAATCCGCACGATGAATGAATATCATCTGGATGAAACAGCAGAAATCATGGACTAAATCTTGAAAAATTTTTAGGCTTTTAAAAGATTAAAAGTTTCATATGATAAGGAGAGACTAAAATGGAAATCTTAAAAGGTACGGTTTTATTATTGATTGTTTTAGGGTTTTTCACCTTGTTTAGCTACAAAGCTCCGAATGGAATGAAAGCGATGGGGGCACTGGCGAATGCGGCTGTAGCTGCCTTTTTAGTAGAAGCCTTTCAAAAGTTTGTTGGCGGTGACTTATTAAAGATTGAGTTTCTTGGAGAAGTGGGATCTGCTTCAGGTAGTATGGGTGGTGTAGCAGCTGCAGCACTTGTGGCACTTGCGATGGGTGTGTCACCTGTTTATGCGTTAATGCTAGGTGTAGCATGTGCAGGAATGGGGTTATTACCAGGATTTATTGCAGGTTATCTTGTCGCTTTCCTAGTGAAAGTCATTGAAAAGAAGGTTCCAGCAGGCTTAGACTTAATTGTTACAATCATCGTGGCAGCACCGCTTGTAAGATTAATTGCAAAATACATGAGTCCTGTTGTTGATGCAACATTGCTTAATATTGGTGGAATAATTGCTGAGACAGCGAACAGTAATCCGATTTTAATGGGGATTATTTTAGGCGGCGTTATCACAGTTGTTGCGACAGCACCATTAAGTTCAATGGCATTAACTGCCATGCTTGGATTAACAGGTCTTCCAATGGCGATTGGTGCTTTAGCTGTTTTTGGTTCTTCTTTTATGAACTATGTTTTATTTGATCGCATGAAATTTGGAGATCGTCGTACAACAATTTCAGTTGCAATTGAACCATTAACACAGGCAAACATCATTTCGGCTAACCCGATACCTGTATATGTGACGAATTTCATCGGAGGAGCAGCTGCAGGTGTTGTCGTAGCGATGGCTGGTTTAGTAAACAATGCACCAGGAACGGCAACACCAATTGCTGGTCTTGCCGTTATGTATGGGTTCAACGATCCTTTAAAAGTAACGATTACTGCTGCTATATGTGCAATCGTCGGCGGATTATGCGGGTTACTTGGATCGATTATCTTCAAAAACTTTAAGATCCGTACGTTGGCTGAAATAACGAAGGATGATGCGAAACAAGTAAAAGAAGTAGCTTAAGCAAATAACTGCAGATATGCGCACGCTATTTTACTATGTAGCACAATGCATGAAAGTGTAGATCCATAGAAGTTTCTAAGGCGATTGTGCTGTTGTTTAAATATTTATATCAGATAAGGATGATAACAATGAAATATAGATCAGCTTTTGATATTATCGGACCAGTTATGATTGGTCCTTCTAGTTCTCATACAGCTGGGGCTGCTCGGATAGGGCGAGTAGCTAGAACCTTATTCGGACGACAACCAAAAAAGGCAATTATTTCTTTATATGGTTCATTTGCAAAAACGTATAAGGGACATGGAACAGATGTAGCCATCGTTGGAGGGCTGCTTGATTTTGATACATTTGATGAGCGTATACCACAAGCTTTAACGTTAGCTAAAGAAGTCGGAATGGATGTACAATTTGTCGTTGAAAATCTTGTTACAGACCATCCAAATACAGTAAGAATTCGCTTGTATGATGAAAATAATGAACTCGATGTCGTTGGTATATCAATAGGTGGAGGTTCAATTGAAATTACGGAATTGAACTCATTTAAACTTAAATTATCAGGAGAATATCCTGCCATATTAGTTGTACATCAAGATCGTTATGGAGCGATTTCAGGTGTCACAAATATATTAGCTAAGTATCAATTAAATATCGGCCATATGGAAGTATCACGGAAAGAAAAAGGAAATATGGCGATGATGGTGATCGAAGTTGATCAAAAAATTGAGGACAATGTCATCAAGGAGATTGAAAGCTTACCAAATATTACGCAGACGATTCGGATGGTTGAATAAAAGCTTTTAACAAACTGGAGGTACAATATGTTTAGAAACGTAGCAGAACTTGTTGCGCTTGCAGAAAGCAAACAAGTGAAAATAGCAGAAATTATGATTCAGCAGGAGATAGAGGTTACAGGACTTACACGGGAACAAATCATTGAGAAAATGGATCGTAATTTAACGGTGATGGAGCAGGCAATCGAACGGGGCCTAAAAGGTGTTCAATCATTCTCAGGCCTAACTGGCGGTGATGCTGTGTTGCTGCAAAATTATATAAAAAGCGGAAAAGCTTTAACAGGTCATATCTTGTTAGACGCAGTCAGCAAGGCTGTTGCAACAAATGAAGTGAATGCTGCAATGGGGACCATTTGTGCGACACCTACAGCTGGTTCAGCAGGGGTTGTTCCTGGAACATTGTTCGCTGTAAAAGAAAAGTTAAACCCTACGCGCATGGAAATGATTGAGTTCTTATTTACATCAGCAGCATTCGGTTTTGTCGTTGCAAATAATGCATCCATATCCGGAGCAGCTGGAGGCTGTCAGGCAGAAGTCGGCTCAGCCAGCGGGATGGCTGCCGCCGCAATCGTCGAACTTGCCGGTGGTACACCTGCACAATCTGCTGAAGCAATGGCGATTACATTAAAAAATATGCTTGGCTTAGTTTGTGATCCTGTAGCAGGATTAGTAGAGGTGCCATGTGTAAAACGTAATGCGATGGGTGCATCAAACGCAATGACAGCAGCCGATATGGCATTAGCAGGTATAAAAAGCAAAATTCCTTGTGATGAAGTGATAAATGCGATGTTTTTAATCGGGCAATCGATGCCATCGACTCTTAAAGAAACGGCAGAAGGCGGTCTTGCAGCAACTCCAACTGGAAAAAGATTAGCAAAAGAGATTTTTGGATAAAAAAGGTGACATGTACCAACGAAAGAATGTAGGTACATGTCACCTTTTTATATATTCCAATCGAAAGGGTTAGAGACTTTTACAATGAATAAAGACAGTAACTTCGATAATAAATAAGTTGAAATCCTCACTAAAAGATTTGGTAGAATCAAAGAAGCTATGTGGGATAAAAATCAATAAGTCAAGTTAATCTTTCTTATGTGTAAGATCCTTAACATCCTCATCCTCACCAAATTCTGTCCCATAGGCAAAAGAAGGATTAAAGCCTGTTTTTCTTCTTTCAATTGTTTGTGTTATATCTGCCTTATTTTGCAGGAATAAATGGACAAACACCTCTGCTACCGTAATAATGCTAGCTGAAATGATACTTCCCCAGCCAATTTGTAAATAATTGTCCAATAAAATACTTCCAAATATCCAAACACTTAAGTACGTTAATAAAAAATCAGTAACAGCTGCGGCACGTTTTCCAAGTTTAGGTAAGATGATTTGATCTCCAATTACATAAGATACAATCGTAACAAACAAACTAAAAGTGAGAATATCAACGATTGTTGCATCAAAGAATAAATCTAAACCAATCGCAAAAGCAATGACACAGGTTACAAATTTTATAAGTAAAATTGTTATTCGTTTCATTTTTAAACCTCCCGTTTTTAGTTTTGATCAAAAATTGAAGGTTCATACATTAAAAAACAAATAAAAGCTAGAAAATTGTCTCTAAATTAATAAAAGAATTCACCATGACAAATACTGATCATAATAAAAATGAAAAAGGAGAAAAAACATGAAAATAATAGGTGTAGTTGTATTTATTTTTTTAGGAACCATTTCAACAAATGTTTTAATCGATCTAATGTCGGGGTATAGGCTCTCTTTCGCTATGTCCAATCTACTCAATCCGTTTTGGGTAATTGAACCAGGAGAGTATGTTATGCTCGCTTTGCTTTTATTCATTATCATAGGTCAGCAAATCTTATTTATCATTAAAAATAGAGAGGAAAATCAAAATGGATCTAATTAGTTTTATGTTTAAAAACGTTTCGTATGACTGAAATCAACAGCATGAACAAAGGCAAAATAATAAAAAATAAATAGACTAGATAACGTAGACCTTTCTGTGCCTCTTCAATATATCCAGAAAAATTTGTTGCAATCATCATTGCTGAAATAATGATAATTCCCCCTACAGGCAAAAGAATTTCCTGATGATTTTTTAATTTAAACAGATCAACAATGCCAATTGCGGCTGCATACATAAAAATGGAGCATTTGAAAAATACCGTCATAAACATTGTAAAAACAACCAGTGCATCAAGCCTTTGGATAAACTCAAGGAGATTCACTTTTCCGATTGTTGTTAAAGTAGGAAACGTTGTTCTTTCCATGACATCAACACCTAGAACTGCTATATTTAAAGATGCTGTCCAGCTTAAAATAAGTCCACTTGAAATCAAGGCTGACAGCCATACTTTTTTCACAGGTCCAGATTGATTAAAATATGGAAGGAGCATCGTGAAGGCAACCATTTCACCAAAAGGAAAATGGATAGTTTCCAAAAAAGCAGTTTTGATAATTGGTTTTAATCCATTTTCAAGTAAAGGCCGCAAATTATTTAACTCGAAATTGTTAGAAACAAGAATGAGAAAATTTGCAGCCACACCAAATAATACTAAAATGACAATAAATACTTCTGAAGTTCTTCCTAACACTTCAATCCCTTGATAGAGGACATAACAAACGACAAGTACGAATGAGATTTGTATCGCTAATAAAGGTGTGTCTGTCATTGTTGATGTGACGAGCAATTCGCTAAAATCACGAACTTGTCTAGTTGCAATATGTAAAAAGTATATGACATATAAAAAACCGATGATCCACCCAAGATATTTACCTAATATTTTTCGAGCATACGCAGTTAAAGGTAAAGTAGGATATTGGCGAAATAAACGATAGTAGATAAAAAATAGCATGATTCCTCCGCACATTCCTAAAAGGATGGCCAGCCAAGCGTCTTTTCTTGCATCTATTCCATAATTTACGACCACAGCAGTCCCCATATTAAACATAAACATCATGGCAAATAGTTGAATTCCACTAATCTTGGCTTTCTCCATCTCTAGGAGCACCCTTTCCGAGTATTATTTAATATATGATTTTACCCTCATTCCGGTACGTCTGATAGCTGCATGTACATGTACGTTAATTTCCGTCTCGGGAAAGATTTCTTCTTCCCATTTCTTCTCTATTTTTTTCCAATATTGTTTATCCTCAATGTTAATATAATCCCCAAACCCTATGATATCGCTTTTTTCCTCTTGAGCAGATTTAAGCGTTGACAGAACTTCTTCTTTTATTTCTTTACTAAGCTGTTTATTTAGTTCATTTATCGTTTTGTTTTTTTCAAGATCGAGTGAACACTGCGTTTCCGAAATAGATCCTTCCGTATTGATTGTTAGGTTAATGACCGGTTTATCGTTATTTATATCAATCTTAATATCTGAATTGGCACGAGCAATATCGATCGCAATTGCATCCTTTTTCTTTGGGCAATCAAGGCTCATCACCGTACGTTTCATTTCATTAGTAATCCACATGACACCTCGAGCACTATTATTTTCTAACCATGTTTTTATTTTCCCATCTTTCATAAGCGCAAGTCCTTTTAGCTCTATTTTAGTATCTTGTGAGATTTGCTGCACATTCGTTGTTTTGTTTCCCTTCTCTACATCCCCGTTAATCTGTATCCCAGCAATGCCTAGATTCCCTTCCTTTAATTTTGCAATAACTTGATCTGCTCGAGAGACTGGATACTCTCCCCATATTTCTTTAGAAGATTCCAGACTCTCTACTATTTTAGAAGAAGGGATAGTTTTTAATGAGGTAGTAACTTTAAGCGCGTCCTCGGCTGTATGATCCCTTACGATTAAAATTGGAAAAAGAACGCGGAAATATGGATCACGTTCAAAAGCATCAAACAGTTCTAAGATTCCCTCTTTAGCCAACTCTTCACCAATAAGCATGACTTGGACGTGAGGGAAAAAAAGTTCAGAAGGTGCTTTATGTGAAATTTTACGAAGTGCTTCTTTTAGAGTGCTGCCTGTAGCTGACAGCATTGTTACAGGAGAGGACTGTACTTTTCCTCCTTGTTGACCGCCGGCAATTTGGCTAGGATCGATAATTTGAACAGTTGCTCGATACCTGTTTTCAACATCGTCTTCACCTTTATCGATACCAATCCCGGAAACGATGCTAAGGTCCTGTAATTCAGCACTGTCCCAGCATCCTGATAAACAGATTATCAATAAAACGAATAAGAAAATCCTAAATAGTTTAAGTATCATTTCAATCCCTCTTAGGTTCATTGTCATTCATGTTCTTTTCTTCTTTTAAAGAAGACTTAGCCTCTTTTCTCTTTCTTTTCTTCTGACTGATGAGGCGAGGGCGTTTTGACATAAATGGTACAGGCAAGCGCAAAATCGCATCTTTTTGATCAGTTGGAATAAAAGGAGCAAAGGGAGCTAAATAAGGTATACCAAATGATCGCAAGCTTACAGTATGTGAAACAAGTATAATCACTCCTAGTCCAATCCCGTAAAGTCCAAACGTACTTGCCAAAAGCATCATCATAAACCGTAATAAACGAGTAGAATCAGTCATTGTATAGTGGGGTATTGTAAAGCTTGCAATTGCAGTTGCTGCAACGACAATAACCATTGCACTTGAAACAATTCCAGCTGAAACGGCTGCTTCTCCTAAAACAAGTGCACCCACAATTGAAACTGCCTGGCCAACGGGCCTAGGCATCCGGATTCCAGCTTCCCTCAAAACTTCAAAAGTCAATTCCATTAATAATGCCTCAAAAATGATGGGGAAGGGGATAGCCTGTCGTTGTGCTGCTAGATTAATTAGCAAGGGTGTAGGAATTAATTCTGGATGGAACGAAATAAATGCAATAAAAAGGGCCTGTCCAAGAAGTGTAATTAAAAAGGAGGCAAGTCTTATAAATCTTAAAAATCCAGACATACTCCAACGTAAATAATAATCTTCAGCAGTTTGAAAAAATTGATTCCACGTAGCAGGAACAATCAATGGAATCGGTGTACCATCTACAAATATGGCTACACGTCCTTCCAATAAATTTCCTGTTATTACATCAGGGCGCTCTGTTATTAGAATAGTCGGCCAAGGTGTCCATTTGTCATCTGTAATCCATTCTTCTATCGTATTCGAACCTTGAATTTCATCGACATCAATTTTATCGAGGCGCTCTCTTACCTCTTTGAGGAGTTTATCATTTACAATTCCATTTACATACATAATGCCAACATCTGTTTGTGTTAGGTTACCTATCTTCATTGTTTCAAGCCAAAGATTTGGACTCTTAATCCGCCTGCGGATCATGGAAGTATTCGTAATGAGTGATTCTGTAAAACTTTCTTTAGGACCACGTACAGAAGATTCAGATGTTGGTTCAGATATTGCTCTTAACTCACCGCCTTGGGACGCACATCCAAATCCCTGAATACACCTATCAACGAGTACAATGGTTTGTCCAGATAATAGGAATGAAAAAAGTTTTTTCAAGTCTGTAACAATCTCAACATGTGTAGTGGTTAAAATATGTTCCCTAATATATGTACCTAACTGATCTGGAGACCAAGATTCATTATTTTCAATCATCCTAGTGTCAGTCATTAGTTTTTCGATAATTGAATTAGCTGTGAGTACTTTATCAGTTAATCCATTGATATAAATAGCAGAAACTTTATGCAATAAAGGATTTCCCATGCTAAACTCACGAATAATTAAATCACTACTATTTCCTAAGGTGTTCTTAATCGTTTGAATGTTAAAATCTAAAGAGGAGCTAAGCTCATGATCTTTAAAGGACATATCTATATCCTCATAAAGTACTTGTTGTTCCTTTTTATTATGCTTAAATAATCGGTTCCATGCACTATTCATATTCTAATAACACTCCATGTCTTAACTTCCTACAACAAATTGTTGTTCATAGAGTATCCTTTTATTGTGAATTCATACACTTTTTCCCTGAGGCTCAGCTTTGTAATAATAAAGGTGACAGACACTAACTAAATGGGATGATTCCTTTATCTGATATGTGTGTGGCTTGATCATTTGTGAGGTAAGTGTAAGTAATAATGTAACTGAAATTTTTTCCATGCTATAATAATAATCATTCCATTATACAAAAGGAGTTGTCTGTCATGATCGAAGTAGAAAGCATCCACCATATAAGTCTATCAGTAACAGATTTGCAAAAGGCAAAACACTTTTATGGAACACTTTTGGGATTTCAAGAATTAAAACGACCTAATTTTGACTTTCCTGGTGTATGGTATCAGATTGGCAATCAACAACTGCATTTAATTGAAATGGATCAATCTTCAACCCTTCGTACCAATCATCATATAAGTTCAAGAGAGGGGCACTTTGCCATTCGTGTTAAAGATTATCATAGGACTTTGACACATTTGAAAGGCAGAGGAATAGAATTAGTTGAAAAACCGAATAGTAAAAGCGGTTTTGCCCAAATATTCTGCATGGATCCAGATTATAATTTGATTGAATTTAACGTGGATAAAGAACAAATGAATCGCTAAGAGGGAGGAAGGGGATCTTTCCTCTAAAAAAAAAGAAAACAATGTGATTGACAAAAAAATATCCTTATAATAATATTATCTTGAATTAAAAATAAAAGTAACTGAGATAAATGGCTGGTAAGTTAAATTCGCATTATTTTATAATGGATTATCTCGAATTCAAGAATATTTAATTGAAAGTTATAATTTATACAGTATTAGGAATATGGTTAAACTGAATAAAGAAAGGAATGATTTTCATGCATTCAATTGACCCATCTACGAATTCCGAAAGAGAAAATTATAAACTCTTAATTGGCAGCATAATACCAAGACCTATTGCTTTTGTGACTACAACTTCTCGTGATGGAATTTTGAACGGTGCACCCTTTAGCTATTTTAATATTGTATCAGCAAACCCGCCGTTAATTTCCGTATCCATTCAGCGAAAAAATGGAATTCTTAAAGACACAGCTCGAAATATAATAGATACGAAGGAATTCGTTGTTCATATCGTTGATGAAAGCAATGTAGAAAAGGTCAATATCACAGCTGCAACCTTGCCACCTGAACAGAGTGAAATAGAGATAGCGAATTTGACGCCAATAAAAAGTACAAAAATCTCTGTTCCAGGTATAAAGGAAGTGAAGATCCGAATGGAGTGTACCTTAGAAAGATCGATTGAATTAGGCGGTGAAGATTCACCAGGCTGTGATTTAATAATCGGAAAAATTGTACAATTTCACATTGATGAAGATCTATATGAGAATGGAAGAATCAATGCGGATCGCTTAGGGGCAGTTAGCCGATTAGCTGGTGATAATTATGCCAAAATTGGTGAGAGCTTTTCAATTAAAAGACCTTCTTAAAGACTTAAATTACAACTTTAAGGGGGTGAAGTTTTACTAGAACAGATATTAACATTTTAGAGGTGAAAGACATGGGTTTTTGGAACAAATTATTCGGAAAAAATACAAATAATGAGGAGACGATCGAAATGACAAAATTAAACATTGGGATTGTTTTAGGAAGTACTCGTGAAGGACGCGTAAGTCCACAAGTAGGGCAATGGGTAAAAGAAATTGCTGACAAACGCGGAGATGCAAACTATGAAATCGTTGATATTGCTGATTTCAATTTACCGTTCTTAGGAACTACTGATGGAACAGAGCCAGGAATCGCAGCATGGAATGAAAAACTTGCTAGCTTAGATGGATTCGTATTCATCGTACAAGAATACAACCACAGTATTACAGGAGCATTAAAAAATGCCCTTGATTTTGCTCGTGAAGCATGGAATGACAAAGCAGCTGGTATCGTAAGCTATGGTTCAACAGGCGGTGCTCGTGCAGCTGAACATCTACGTGGAATTATGGGTGAATTAATGATTGCAGATGTTCGTACACATCCAACATTATCATTATTCACAGATTTCGAAAACGGTTCTGTTTTCAAACCACAAGATTTACATCTTGACAATGTTAACTTAATGCTTGATCAAGTAAATGCATGGAGTGGCGCATTAAAAACATTAAGAAAATAACAAATCAATTAATATTTGAGCTAACTAGGAATTATCTAGTTAGCTCTTTTCAATAGATCTATAATTACTCGATTTGTTGATATTAATCAATAGAAAGACCGCTCTAGAGTTGAGCAGTCCATTCTAAGCAATTTTCCCAAAGCTCAATGACTTACCAGCTTAGGGTTTGTGCCATATTGATTATCTCCCTCTTCACTATCTAGACATGTAAACACAAGTAGAACGATGCTACCAATTAAGGGAATTAAACTAATTAAGACCCACCATCCGCTTCTTCCAGTATCATGTAGTCTTCGAACGGTAACAGCTAGGGAAGGTAATAGGATGAATAAAGAATAAAGTACTGTCAAAAAGGGAGCTATATCTGTACTTGTTTCAACGATTGTAAGTACAATTGAAATAATGACATTAATAAGTACAAACATCCAGTATTCTTTACGTCTTGCTCTTCCTTCAAATCCTACGTAATTTTTTAACACTTTTAAATACCAGTCCATAAAGTTCCTCCTTTTAAGTAAACAATATGATTTTAGGATGTTATTGCAATTTACAGTATCGCTTTTGGTTATTAAAATTTAGATTAAAATATTGTAAACCCTAATTAAATAAGCACATAAATTAATCATCAATAACATCCTAATATCAAAGTATGTTATTCGGAGACTTTTATGAACTTAGTTTAATTGAGGATTTTATAAGGTGTTTTTAAAAATATTTTTGTGGAAATATATAAGAGTACCAACTAAACAGTATTGCCTTATTAAAAGAGAGGAAGATAAAGATACCATCTCTAAGAGTTGTGTACATAATGAATAAGTTAAATAGGTTTATTAGATTGATTGGCAGAAGTTTAAGGGTGAAAGGGTGGAATTGTTAGCAAAAGTGTTTGGGAAAAATCAATGAAAAGGAGACGAAAACTATGTCAAATGTAAAATTAGCTGTTATTTATTACAGTTCAACTGGGACAAACTATCAATTAGCTCAATGGGCTGAAGAAAGTGGAAAAGAGGCTGGTGCAGAGGTAAAAGTATTGAAAGTTCCTGAAACAGCTCCACAATCAGCCATTGAATCAAATCCAGCATGGAAAGCGCATGTCGAGGAAGCGAAAGATATTCCTGAAGTAACATTAAATGATCTTGAATGGGCAGATGCAATTATTTTCAGCATTCCGACTAGATTTGGTAATATGCCATCACAAATGAAGCAATTTTTGGATACAACTGGAGGACTTTGGTTTAACGGAAAACTTGTTAATAAAGTAGTAAGTGCTATGTCTTCAGCCCAAAATTCTCATGGCGGTCAAGAGGCAACCATTTTATCATTATATACAACCATGTACCATTGGGGAGCGATTGTAGCTGCACCTGGATATACAGACCCAGTTACATTTGCTTCTGGCGGAAATCCTTACGGAACAAGTGTAACTGTTAACCAAGAAGGAAAAATGGTTGAGGATGTACAAGCTGCTGTAAAACATCAAGCGAAACGTACAGTTACAATAGCGGAATTAGTGAAAAAAGGTAATCAATAATTTAATATAAGCTAATCTGGATATTTCCGGTTAGCTTTTTTCTTAGGCACATTTATAAGAGATTGTGTTTATAAAACGAAATCTAATTAAGGTTGATTGGAGTAGAAATCAACCACACCGTATTACTTGGTAAATAGCAACACGGTTTACGAAAACAGCCTATTCATAAAAAGAGCTCAAAGAAAACCGCTTGGAAATCCAAGCGGTTTATTCTCATATAACTCAAATTATACATGTAAAAATTTCACACAAACTGGATCAGGTACTGTAACATCAGATTGTAATAACGTTAATTTCCCTGTTTCTGTATCACGGGCAAATAAGACAAGATTGCTGCTTTCTTGATTGGAAGCAATGATAAATTTTTCTGTTGGATCGAATGCGAAGTCACGAGGCCACTGTCCTTCAGTTGATGTGTATTCAACAAATGTAAGTTCACCGTTTACTTGATTCACACTGAATACTGCAATGCTATCGTGGCCGCGGTTTCCTGCATAAACAAATTTCCCGTCAGATGAGATATGTATGGCACTACCTTGGCTGTTTTCTGTAAAATCATCAGGTATGGTCGGAATATATTGCAATTCGGTAAAAATACCAGTTTCTGAATTGTAGCTTAGTACAATCACTTCATTACTTAGTTCTGTCATCACATAAGCGAATTTTCCATTTGGATGGAAGGTAAGGTGTCTAGGACCACTTCCTGCTTTCACTAATAGGCTGTGTACCTCTTCTAATTTACCTTCTTCGATTTTATATGTAATCACTTTGTCAATGCCTAAGTCAACGGCAACTACAAATTTATCATCTGGTGTAAAACCTGAATAATGAGTATGTGGTTTTTCCTGTCTTTCGTGCGGGCCTTTCCCTGTATGCTCGACAATCGAAGTAACAGGGGTTAAGTGACCATTTTCATCTACTAAATAAGCATCAATTGTACCTTTATGATAGTTTGCTGAAACAACTTGACGATTATGTGAGTCAACACTAACATGACAAGGTGATGCACCATCGATGACCTGAGTATTGATTTTTGTAAGTTCACCTGATTGAGGATTGATTTCAAATGAGGCTACTCCACCTTGATTTCCCTCTTTAATAACTGCATATAGATGTTTGTTATCCTGACTTAAGTTCACGTAAGTCGGATTGTCTAATTGTGCAACTGCTTTTATTTCGCCAAGCTTTGAAGCATCAGCATCGAAAGTAAAGCTGTATACTCCTGTACTTTCCCCTTTTGTATATGTACCAATATAACCTATGTATTTTGACAAATTTATTACTCCTTCCATTGCTGTGGTTGTCTACATTATACAGTTTTTTAGTGAAATTCAACAACTTTGACATAAGGATTTCTTAGAAGACGGAAAAAATATTGAAAAAAGGCATTCATGAAAGAATGCCTTAAGTCAGTCGATTGATCGTTTTATTTTAGAAAAAATTGGGAGACTAATCCGTATCTTCTTCTATGATTAACCATGTTTGTGACCACTTTTCTATATCTCGCAAAAGAGGTTCTAAGGATAGACCTTTTTCAGTTAAAGAATATTCAATACGAACGGGAGTTTCAGGGAAAACTTCTCTTTTCACGATTCCTTGATTTTCTAAGTCCTTTAATCTCTCAGAAAGAACTCTCCCAGTAATGCCGATTGACGTTTCAATAGTAGTAAAACGTTGAGGGCCACTAAGGAGTTGGTAGATTACCAGTCCAGTCCACCGTTGACTTAAAATCCCCATTGCTTTTTCAAATCTTGGACAAATTAGAGACTTATTCAATTTCATCACTCCTATAAGAAATAGTATACCAAATATTAATATAGTAATAAAGAATAAATTAATTACTTGACAATAGTTTGTAATAAAAATATAATTACTTACATTAAGTAACTAGGTTTGTAATATAGTAATCACATGAATAATATCCTTTATATTGACAAAAAATACATGAGTTTCAAATGAACAAGGTAATCTGGAGGAAGACCCAATGCTGACAAATACAGACTTAACGAAATCCGAATTTGAAATTGGAATATATACACTTGGTGATATCGTACCAGATCCCTATACAGGTAAGGTAGTAAATGCGCGACAACGATTACAGGAGATTGTTGAATCGGCAAAAATTGCAGAGGAAGCGGGTTTGGATGTTTTTGGTGTTGGTGAGCATCATCGTTTAGACTTTGCTGTATCTGCCACACCTGTTGTTTTAGGAGCCATTTCACAAGTAACAAAAAAAATAAAGCTTACGAGTGCAACTTCTGTACTTAGTACAATGGATCCAGTTAGATTATTTGAAGACTACGCAACATTGGATTTGCTTTCAAACGGCCGTGCAGAAATAATCGCAGGCAGAGGAGCTTTTGTTGAGTCATTTCCTCTATTTGGATATAACTTAGACGATAATGCCGCACTCTTTGCAGAGAATATGGATCTTTTTCTAAAGCTCAGCAAGAACGATCGAATTTCCTGGGATGGAAATTTTCGTACCCCAATACACAATGCCGAAATCGCACCACGACCTGTTCAAGAGCAAATTCCGATCTGGGTCGGTGTTGGCGGCTCACTTGAAAGTGCAGCAAGAGCAGGTCGATTTGGTGCAGGGATGGCAATGGCAATCCTTGACGGTGATCCTTCACGATTTAAGCCAGTAGCAGACATTTATCGCAAAACCGCTACAGAGACAGGTCACAGCTTACAAAATCTCAAAATCGGTGTAACAGGGCATGGCTATCTTGCAAAAACATCACAGCAAGCGAAAGATGAGTACTATCCATATTATTTAAATTACAAGAAATATGTTGGACAACAGCTCGGTATCGGTTCTAACATGAATGAAGCCGAGTACGAACAAATGCTAACACCTGGAGGAGCATTGTTCGTAGGCAGTCCAGAGCAGATTATTGAAAAAATCCTTTACCAATATGAGATGTTTGGACATAAACGCTTCGTAGCTCAAGTTGATATCGGTGCCATTCCGTTTAAAAAAGTAGCGGAAAGCATTGAGCTTTTAGCTACAAAAGTAGCTCCAGTCGTACGCAAAGAAACAATCAGGTAAGTTCTATCCATTAAATATTTTAATTGAAAGTGGTGATAAAATGAATAATTTTATTACCACTTTTTTGTTTGGAGTAATTTATGAGTAAACCTAAATCAGCGAAAAGATGAATATAATCGAGTAAATAAAATAATATTAGCGAAAAATTGATTATACCAGCAGGATTTTGGGGTTATTAGCGGAATTTTGAATATATTAACGCAATCAGAAATCGAGCAGTGATATCCAGAAAAGATCAGATATCATTGATTTAACAACGATAATTCAGCAATAAGTATCTTTAAGAGTGTGTATGGGTATGAATATTTATACATGTAATTGTCAAGTTGAACCATCAATCTCCGGTAAGTTACAATTGTGATATAAACAAAGGGGGTTAATGAATGATGAAAAAACATATATCGATTATCGGTGTCCCCATGGATTTAGGACAATCTCGACGTGGAGTTGACATGGGCCCAAGTGCGATTCGCTATGCTGGTGTTGTGGAACGTTTAGAAAAGCTGGATTTTGACATCCATGATAAAGGTGACATTGCTATTGGTCGACCTAGTAAAAATGAGGTACACTCTGACGGCAATTTGAAATTTTTGAAAGCGGTAACGGAAGCAAGTGAGAAATTGGCTTCTGTTGTTGACGAAGTTATTGAAGCAGGTTCTTTTCCACTAGTTTTTGGCGGTGACCACAGTATTGCAATTGGATCACTTGCAGGTATTTCTAAGCATTACAAAAACTTAGGTGTTATCTGGTATGATGCTCACGGTGATTTAAATACAGCAGAAACTTCTCCTTCGGGGAATATTCACGGTATGCCATTAGCGGTAAGTTTAGGCATCGGTCATCCGGATTTAACGAATATTGGTGGCTTCGCTCCGAAAATAAGTCCGGAGAATATTGTCATTATTGGAGCAAGATCATTAGATGAGGGTGAAAGAGAGCTTATCCGTGAAAGAGGCATTAAAGTCTATACCATGCATGAAATAGATCGTTTAGGTATGACAAAAGTCATTGAAGAAGCGATTACATACTTAAAAGATAAAACAGATGGCGTCCATTTATCACTTGATTTAGACGGATTAGATCCAAGTGATGCACCAGGCGTAGGTACACCGGTATTAGGTGGAATAAGCTATCGTGAAAGTCATCTAGCAATGGAAATGCTAGAGGAATCAAAACTGATCACTTCTGCTGAATTTGTTGAGGTAAACCCAATATTGGATGAAAGAAATAAAACAGCTTCTGTTGCTGTTGCGTTAATGGGCTCACTTTTTGGAGAGAAATTATTATAATATTTGTGTAAGAGGTGTCACTTAACGGTGGTGCCTCTTTTTTACTGTTGGTGTTTTTTTTTCAATTATTACTACGAATCATCCCACAATTACCGGAAAAAGCCTACCATTCGCAATATATTCGCCCAAAAAAAGATAAACCCACATACATAGCTATTCTTCAACTTCAGAACCAAAACTTTTGAACCAGATGAAAATAATATGTAGGTACATGTTAGTAATTTATACCAAACTAATTGACTTTGATAATCATTATCAATTAGTACGAGTTTATTCAAATGATTGTGATAATGAACATTTTAGAAAACGACTCTTTTTTGAAAGACGAATGCCGAATCAGATTATTAGGGGAAGTAGCAACAATGAATGTCGATCATCCTACATTTAATAAATTAAAGGGAGCACCATATCAATATCTTGAACTACTTGGTGTCGTATGGAGAGAAAGTATTTATCAAGAATTAACAGAAGGGGAACATGCCATTACACTTGCCGCATTACTGCATGTTGACCATCATGGTACATCATTTGTGTCAAAGCTTATTGAAAAATCAGGATTGACAGCCCGGGAATGGGTCAAGAAACTTGCAAAAGCAATTTTACCGCCATTGCTCCATTACTTATATCAATACGGTACCGTATTTTCCCCGCACGGTCAGAATACTGTCCTTGTTCTGAAGGATTATATACCTGAACGAACAATCATGAAGGATTTTGTTGTTGATGTCAATATTAGTGATCAGCCATTTCCAGAGCTTGACGTTCTTTCAACGGAGCTGAAACAAGTCCTTCGAAGCGAGGCACCAGAAGGTTTAACACAGTTGATCTTAACAGGATTATTTATTTGTCACTTCCGCTATTTAAGCAACATCTTAGAAGAGAAGGAGGCATTTTCTGAACAGCAATTTTGGCGTATTATTCGACATGAAATTATCACGTATCAACAGAGGTTTCCACATCTACAAGAACGTTATCCGCTATTTGATTTATTACGTCCGACATTTACAAAACTAACACTTAACCGCAATCGAATGTTTGATTATGGATATGGTGATGGTGAAGATCGTCCACATGCAAGCGAATACGGTATTGTGAATAATGCTTTGCATCTGGTAGCAGCACATGAGCAAACAATTTAAGATGGGTTGAAAAGGAATGAGGTATTCAATAGTCTATTGGGTACCTTATTTTTTTGTTAGACTAACCATGTAGGCAATAAAAAACTTAAAAATAAACGGTAAAATTTTTATTGACAGGATATAAACCCATCATTATTATATAATTAAACGATTAATTAATTTGCTTGGATAAGATGTTAAGGGAACTTATCAAATATTTTTTTGAAGGTTATTGAAAACGTATTCAAAAAGCGTTATCAGCAAATATCATTAACTTTCAAGCATGGAAATTAGTAATATTGGTAGTTTTGTATCCCTATATCCAGTATGATAGTAATTTTGAATTACCAGGTGTACATATTTTTTTAAGTAAAAAGTTAATCGTTTAATTTTTACTCATGTTACTATTAACAGAGGTTATGAAACAATCATTAAGGGGGGAAACGAAGGGTCATATTGTCTCATCAGCTTTTCATTAATTATTTATGGAGGGGAAATAAATGAAAAAGCGCAAGTTCTATGTACATTTTCTTACTGTTATCGTATTAATTTTGAGTATTGCGTTAGTTGGCTGTAGCAATAATGAAACAACTAGTAAAGATAGTGATGGGAAAGTAACGATTCAATTCAGTATGTGGGATACATTAGATGATAATGCAAGTTTTATCAAAGATTTTGAAGAAAAAAATCCAAATATCAATATTGAATTAGTAAATATTCCTGAAGATTACTCACAAAAAATCAATTCTATGATTATTGGTGGAACAGCTCCTGATGTTATCTTGTCATGGGAAGCTGATATTAACCGCTTTGCTGAAAGCGGTGCTATTGATTCTCTAGAGGAGTATATTGAGAAAACAGATGCTTTTAAAATGGAAGATTTTATCCCGGCAGTTAATAAATTAAACAAGAATAATGGTAGCATTTACGGTTTACCATGGAGCTACGCATCTGAGTTTTTATATTATAACAAAGACATGTTCGATAAAGCTGGTGTAGAGTATCCAACAGCAGATTGGACATGGGCAGATTTTGAAGAAGCAGCGAAGAAATTAACGATTCGCGAAGGGTCAAATACAGTTCAATGGGGAGCAGATGCGATTTCATTCCCTGGAATTTGGTATTCATCAATTGGGGCAGCAGGTGATGATGTTGTTGATGCAGAAGGAAACCTTGATTTATCAAATGGTTTAAGAAAGACATTAGAATTCCAAAATAAATTAACGAATGAAGATAAAGTCATTCCACAGCCATCTGTTGGTGGAGAAGTATCTGACTTGTTTGCTGCAGGTAAAGCAGCTATGACACGTAATGGAAGCTGGTATATTGCTAGTTATAAAGAGAATGATTTTAATTGGGATATAGCGCCATTACCAAAGGAAGAAAGATCATATTCGTCCCTTCATACAGGATTCTTTACAATTAATAGTAACAGTGAGCATAAAGAAGAAGCATGGAAGTTTATTGAATATATGATGGGAGATACTGGTCAATCTCTTATCAGTAAACAGTTTAACAACCCTTCAACTCGTTTAAGTGTTGCTGAGAAAGGCGAGTATCAAGTAGCTGGTGAAAAAGGACCAGAAAATTGGGATGTCTTTGATAAGACTGCGCAATTTGCAGATTTTGGTTATGTCTTAGTGAATCCAACAGTAACAAATGAGCTTGTACAAAGCTTTAACGCAGTGCTATTAGGAAACAAAGACATTGATGAAGTTATCAATAAGGATGTACCTAGTGCACAGAAAAAACTAGATAAAGAGAAATAACAAAGTATGTGGTGACCCATGAAAGCCAAATGCTTTTGGGTCACCCATTTTTATCATAATAAAGAGGGTGTGTAAAAGTGAAAAAAAGTGGAAATACCTTGAAAGAGAATCTTTCTGCATACGCATTCCTTTCACCGTGGATTATCGGAGTTATCTTATTTACAGGTGGACCGATCATCGTTTCCTTCCTGCTAAGTTTAACGAAATGGAATCTATTAGGACAGCCAGAATTTGTTGGCTTAGAAAACTATAAATTTATGTTTTCTGGGGAATCAGATTTTGCTAATTCATTAAAAGTAACCATTTTATACACGGTCATTAGTGTATGTTCAAGTGTTATCATGTCTTTATTTTTAGCAGTACTATTAAACTTTAAGGTTAAGTATATTAGTCTCTTTCAATTTTTTTACTTTATACCAGCTGTAATGCCTAGTGTTGTAATGGCATTTGTCTTTAAGTTAATGTTCAACAAAGAACTGGGAATTGTTAATTATATGCTGACATTTATCGGCATTGACAATCCGCCAAACTGGTTAAGTGATAATTTTTGGATATGGCCGACATTAGCTGTAGCAAGTATTTTTACATATGCAACAGGACAAATGATGTTAATTTTTAATTCAAGCTTAAAAGAAGTTCCGAAAGAATTATATGAAGCATGTGATATTGAAGGAGCGAATTTCTTACAAAGATTCTTCCATGTTACGTTGCCATCGATCTCACCAATTATCTTATTTAATACGGTCGTAGCTACAATCAATTCATTTAACAGTTCATTCACATTAATTTATCCGCTTACTGGCGGCGGTCCTGGGAATGCGACACAAGTATTAAGTTTAAGCATCTATGAAAATGCGTTTAAATTGTTTGATATGGGCTATGCATCAGCGTTAGCTGTCGTCTTATTTGTCATCGTTGGAATTATTACGGCTTTTCAATTCAGACTTTCGAAAAACTGGGTTCATTATGATTGAGGAGGGATAGAAAATGGGCTATTCACAAACGAAAAATAAACAAGAGAGATCCAGGAAAATTCTCCAATATTCCATTTTGATTATTGTTGCTATTTTCATGATGTTTCCGATTCTATGGATTTTCTCAAATTCTCTTAAAACCCTAAACGGTATTAGCCAGTATCCTCCAAAACTAATACCTGATAACCCGCAATTTCAAAATTATGTGGAAGTTATCAAGAATAGTAATACATTAATTTACTTGAAAAACAGTATCATCTTAATTGTTGGAAATACGATCGGTACACTTCTTTCAAGTGCAATTGTTGCGTACCCGCTGGCAAGGATGAATTTTAAAGGTGTAAATGCTATATTCGCCATTATTTTAGCGACTATGATGGTCCCTACGGTAACAACGATTATTCCGCAATTTTTACTTTTCCGCCAGTTAGGATGGTTAGATAGTTTTCTGCCATTAATCATTCCTAGTTTCTTTGCATATCCATACAATGTCTTTTTGTTCAGACAATTCTTTAAAACAATACCTAAAAGTATCGATGAGTCTGCGATGATTGATGGTTGTACAAGATGGCAGGTCTTTACGAAGATCCTTGTTCCAATTTCGAAGCCGATTTTTATAACAGTAGGGGTATTATCAGCGGTATACTGGTGGAACGAGTTATTTACACCATTGATCTTTATTGATTCAGAAAACTTAAAACCTCTAACAGTAGGAGCCTTAACATCTTTCAAAGTACAAGGTGCTACAAATTTAACTGCATGGAATTTACAAATGGCAATGGCGATGATTATGGCCATACCACCAATGATCTTATATCTATTTGCGTCAAGATTCTTGGTTGAAGGAGTAAAAACATCTGGTTTAAAAGATTAACTGCATGTTATTAAACGAAATATCGACTAGAAAGTTATCTTTTTAAAAAAACTGTAAATTAAGTAGGTTAGAAATTGAAAGTATTGTATAGTAAACTAATATTAGTGTAAACGTTTAAATTTTAAGGAGCATAGGATGGTTACCATAAAAGATATTGCTATAAAGGCAAATGTTTCAACTGCAACTGTTTCATATGTTTTAAATGGCACCGGTACTGTTAGTGAGAAAACTAGGAAACGAATCTTGCAGATCATTGAAGATCTTGATTATAAGCCAAACCAAGTAGCTAAAAGTTTAAAATTGAGAAAGACAAAAACAATTGGTGTTATTGTAGAGGATATTACTGTTTTTAATGCACCAGGTATCATTGATGGTATAAATGAATATGCAGAAAAACTTGGTTTCTCAATCTTACTAACAAATTTGAGGTTATTTAAAAGAGTAGGAAATAACTTTTCTGTGAATATCGAGCAATGTCGAGAAGTAGCAAAACAGAAAATTGACGAATTACTTAGTAATCATGTTGATGGAATCATTTATGTTGGCGTTCACCCAAGAGAAGTCTCAGAAATTATCGGTGAAGTGAATAAACCCTTTGTCTGTACATATTGTTATTCGACTGACAATACTCACTACTCCATCAATTATGATGATGAACAAGCAGCATATGATGCAACAAATTATCTTATCAGCTTTGGCCATAAAAAAATTGCCTTGATTAGCGGATTAATTGATTCACAGCCTGCACATGCACGGTACTCTGGGTTTTATTCCGCTTTAAAGCAAAATAATTTACCATTTCATCCTTCATTTATTAAAACAGGGGATTGGGAATTCAAATCAGGTTATCAATTGACGAAAGAATTACTTGAAACAAGTGAAGAAGTTCCAACAGCGATTGTTGCCATGAATGATTTAATGGCAGGAGGTGCTTTAGAAGCTTGTAGAGAAATTGGTTTTAAAGTTCCTGAGGATATCTCTATTATTGGGATTGATAATCAAGAATGCAGCCAATATTTTATACCGCCATTAAGTACCATGGGTTTACCATTAAGAGAAATGGGACACCATTCAATGGAAACTATAATAAATATTTTAGATAAGAAGGATTCTGATCATAACGTAATGGATAAACTGAAATGTCATTTAATAGAAAGAAAGTCTGTAGCAGCACCAAGTAATGTAAAAGCTAAATAATTGTATTTGGCTTTTTTATTCCAGAACAAGTTAATCGATTAAGTTATGTGGAGGGGTAAGTATGTCGATCATCGAACAAAATAAATTAGAACCCGTTTCTTTAAAGGATGTAACGATAAATGATCATTTTTGGGCGCCAAGAAGAAAAATTAATCGTGAACAAACGATTCCATTTCAATATAAGCAATGTAAAGAAACAGGTCGTATAGATGCATTAAAATTAAATTGGAAGCAAGGAGATCCAGAAATCCATCCATTTTGGGACTCTGATGTAGCAAAATGGATTGAAGCGGCAAGCTACAGCTTAGCAACAGATCCTGATGCCGAACTAAGCAAGCTGGTAGATGAAGTGATTGAACTAATCTCTGCAGCACAGCAGGAAGATGGATATTTGAATACATATTTTACTGCTGTGAAACCTGGAAAGCGTTGGACAGACCTTCGTGACGCACATGAATTATACTGTGCAGGACACTTTATTGAAGCAGGTGTAGCACATTTTCAAGCAACTGGAAAGTGCTCACTTTTAGATATAGTTTGTCGCTATGCTGATTATATCGATTCGGTTTTTGGACCTGAAGAAGGAAAAATCAAAGGCTACCCTGGGCATCAAGAAATCGAGCTTGCTCTTATTAAGCTGTACCATGTAACAGGAGAAGCTCGTTATTTTAGACTTAGTCAATTTTTTATTGAAGAAAGAGGAAATGAACCACATTATTTTACTGAAGAAAAGAAAAAGTATGGCCCGGGTTATTTTGAAGAATTATTTTCAACGTTTGCCAATTTAAAGGAATATAATCAATCACATAAACCTGTAAGAGAGCAGGATAAAGTTGTTGGGCATTCAGTAAGAGCCATGTATATGTATTGTGCAATGGCAGATTTAGCGAAAGAAAACGGCGATGAAAAGTTAAGAGAAGCATGTGACCGCTTATGGAATAATTTGCATTACAAAAATATGTATGTAACTGGGGGAATCGGTTCAACTGCTGAATACGAAGGTTTTACCTGTGATTATGATTTACCTAATGAGTCTGCATATGCAGAGACTTGTGCAGCGATCGGACTAGTCTTTTGGAATCACCGGATGCTACAGCTAGATTGTGATCGAAAATATGCGGATGCTTTAGAAAGAGCACTCTTTAACGGGGTCATAAGTGGCATTTCTTTAGACGGGAAAAAGTATTTTTATGAAAATCCACTAGAAAGCCTTGGTGAAGTTCATCGAAAAGAATGGTTTGGTGTATCATGCTGTCCGCCAAATATTTCTCGTTTGCTTGGCTCACTTGGACAATATATTTATTCACAAAGTGATTCAGAAGCAATTATTCATTTGTATGTGTCAGGAAGTGCAAAATTTAAACTTGCAAATCAAGAAATAAAACTAAATCAAACAACGAACTATCCATGGGATGGCAATGTTTCAATTCAGTTGGAAGTAGAAAACCCTGTATCATTTGCTCTAAAATTAAGAATTCCAAGCTGGACAAAGAGTGCAGGATTAAAAGTAAATGGTGAGATGGTTTCGTTAGAAAACATTCTTGATAAGGGCTATGTACGCATTGAAAGAGAATGGAAGAATCATGATCAGATTGAACTCATCCTTCCAATGACTATCGAGAAAGTGTATGCACATCCAAGTGTCAGACAAAATCGAAATCATGTGGCACTCCAACGCGGACCACTTGTCTATTGTATTGAAGGTATTGATAATACTCATTATTTAAGTCAATTATCTTTGCCAAGGGATAAGGAACTTACTGCGATTTTTGATCAGAAATTACTTGGCGGTATTGTAAAAATAGTTGGAAATGGAGAAATTACTGAGGTTTATGATTCAGAAGATTTATATCAGACAAAGCCTTTTACAACTAAGTCATTTGAAATGACTGCAGTCCCATACTATGCATGGGATAATCGGGAAGCAGGCCCAATGAAAGTATGGATCCCTGAAAGTTAATAAGTATTGATAAATGAATACTATGTATTCTATTACGCGACAAGGCCCCATTCAATAAGAATCTGAATGGGGCCTTGTCTATTTAAGGATAAATAAACTAAATATTCATGCTTAAGAAAGAGCATGATAAATAACAACTTCACGTCCACATTCTTGTGGTCTTTTCCTCTTCAATACTAAGCCTACATAATTCGTTATAGAATTCTTCCTCTACGGCCAATATACATATCTTCAGCTGAAATTTTAGATGCAAGAATGTACGTACAAGTGTATAATAGGTTAAATAAAAAGATGTACATGCACTTGTATGTGTTACTTACGTTTGAAGGGTGATCTTGTCATTGAAAAAGCTATTAATTGTTTACGCTTTCTTGATTTCTATTTTTGCTATTTATCTATTTACCTATTATTTAAAGGATTCTATTCTAAATCCTTTTGATCAAAGTGACAAACGTTTGCAAGGTGATATAGGAGAAACATATGTGATGGTAACGTTTAGTGCTGGAATTGAATATTGGAAGAGTGCCATAAAGGGTTTTGAAGATGCGGCAACAGATCGCAATGTTTCTGTTGAATACAGAGGGGCAACTCAATATGATTCACATGAACAAATAACGGTCTTAGAACAAGTAATTGCGAAGAAGCCAGCGGGAATTGCGATATCTGCGATAAATCCATATGAATTAAACTCAACGATTAATAAGGCAATTGATGCAGGAATTCCTGTTGTTTTGTTTGACTCTGATGCTCCTGCAAGTAATGCTAATGCCTTTTTAGGAACAAATAATTATTCTGCGGGTGTGACTGGTGCTCATAAAATCGCTGATTTATTAGGAGGTAAAGGCAATGTAGCGGTCATTACATTGCCTAATCAACTTAATAATAAGGAACGAACAAATGGCTTTGTTGAGACAATAAGTAACGATTATCCTAATATGAAAGTAGTTGCGATCAAAGATGGGAAAGGTGATCAACTACAATCTGAAAAGGCTGCAATAGATATTATCAAATCATACCCAGATATCCAAGGGATATTTGCAACAGAAGCAAATGGCGGGGTTGGTATTGCAGATGCAGCACAGTCTTTAAAAAAGGACATGAAAATTATAAGCTTTGATACTGATAAACGAACACTTGACAAGATAAAGGAGGGAGCGATTTCTGCTTCCTTAGCTCAAGGTACATGGAACATGGGGTATTGGTCTTTGCAATTTCTTTTTCAACATCATCATGGGAATTCTGAACTTCAGGCAGATAGACAGAGTAAGCAATCAGCTGTTATCCCGGATAATGTCGATACAGGCATTTCAATCGTGACGAAGGAGAATGTTGAAGAATACTATGCAGACTGAATCAATAACGAACGAGAGATGACATATGATGAAGCAGCAATTATTAAAACTAAATAATGTTCCGATTAGGTATAAAATTATTGCCCTATTACTTGTTATTAGTATTTTACCGTCGATCGGCTTAGGTTTATTAACAGGTTTTACAGTGGAACGGATTATTGATAAACAGGCAACACAGCATACACTTCAACTGATCGGTCAAGTGAACAAAACGTTGGAAACCTATGCTAGTAACATGCAAAATATTAGTTATTTGCTTTCTATGGATCCGGAAATAAAAGAATTTCTACATCAACAAGAGACCAAAAACAACAAACAAACAGATGATGAGGATTATTCAATCCGCCAATTTATGCAAGGGCTTTCAACGTTATACCCTGAAGTGGCTGGGATATTAGTTGTAAATAGTCGAGGTGACTATATAAGTAATGAATTGTATTCAAGATCACAGCAGAATTTAACGACAGAATCGTGGTATGAAGAGGCAGTGAAAAATGAAGGGATTTTTAAGATCATTGGTCACCCCACAGATCGGGGGATTACAAGTCATGTTCATTACAAGGATAGTGACGTAGTGACAGTTGTTCGAGCCATTCTAGACCCAGAAACACAGAAGGTTATGGGTGTTATTTTAATTGACTTAAAACTAAGGGTTATAGCTGAAGCAACAAAAAATGTCCGGTTAGGCAAATCCGGGTACTTGATGGTGATCGATGAAAACGGGGAAGAGATTTATTCACCACCAGAGCCATTAACAAATGATATACCAAAGCGAATCCTGAAGAAAGAGGATTCTGGAGCTTTTTCAGAAGAGGTTGATGGAAATAAATTGCAATTCATTTACCAAAAACAGCCCTTTACAAATTGGACGACCGTTGGGATCTTTTCAAGTGAAGAGTCTGTTATTGAAGTCAGAACAATCCATTTATATGTCATTTGCTTTGTCTTTTTTGTCTGTTTATTTGGTGTAACAGCTTCCTATTATTTAGCGAATTCAATGTCAAAGCCTATTGTCCAATTAATGTCATTCATGAAAAAGGTAGAATCGGGCAATTTGAGGATTCGCTATCAAGGTGACCGATTAGATGAAATTGGGATGTTGGGAAGAAGTTTTAATAAAATGACGGCAAAAATTAATAGCCTTCTTATTCTTACTGAACGTCAAGAGCGTCAAAAAAGAGATGCTGAATTACGAAGTCTCCAGGCCCATATCAAACCGCATTTTTTATACAATACATTAGATACGATTAACTGGATGGCGCGAAAACGCGGGGCAGAGGATGTCGCAGAAGTGGTTGCTTCGTTATCAAGTTTATTTCGGATTGGCTTAAGTAAAGGGAATGATATCATCCTTTTAAAAGAAGAAATGGCCCATATTCAAAGCTATCTCACCATTCAAAAAGCGAGGTATCGCGATAAGCTTCATTATACGATTCATGTAGATCCTGGTTTAAATGATGTCATGATCCTTAAAATTGTGCTGCAGCCTATTGTGGAAAATGCTATTTATCATGGGATAAAAGAAAGAAGAGGCTCAGGTCACGTTACGATCCATGTTAAAGAAGAAAATGGCTGCTTAGTTCTTGCAGTTCGGGATGACGGAAAGGGGATTCCTGTTGACAAGCTTGAAGAACTTAGACAGAAAATGGATTCACTTTACAAGAAAGATGAGGAAAAAGGAAAACCAGTCAATTTTGGTTATGGCATGATGAATGTCCAAGCGAGAATAAAATTAACGTATGGTGACCAATACGGGTTAACCATCGATAGTGAGCTGGGGAAAGGGACAGAGGTAAAGATTCACCTTCCACTTCAAAAAAATGGCTATGAGCTCGACAAGGCTTAAGGGGGTACATGTGATGAGCGATTATTGGAAAGTATTAATTGCAGATGATGAACCAATTATTCGTGAAGGAATTCGAGAATCTGTTGATTGGTCATCACTTCAAATGGAAGTTATAGCGGAAGCGGAAGACGGAGAGGAAGCGTTGGAGCTCGCGATAAAACACAATATTAATATTCTTTTGGCAGACTTAAATATGCCAATCATGAATGGACTTACTTTGATAAAGGAAATTCGTCAAAGATTACCACATTGTAAAATTGTCATTATTACAGGACATGATGAATTTTCCTATGCACAAGAAGCTCTCAGGTTACATGTGACAGACTACATTTTGAAACCGGCAAATCCTGAGCAACTAAAAAAAGTGCTAGACGGTGTTCGACAAGAGTTAGAGGCTACTGTCAAACATGATGAATATGTAGAAATGGCCTCTAATCAAATTTCCAAAAACTTAACGATACTTCGAGAGCGATTTTGTCGTGAATGGATTGAGGGGCGTGTCGATGAAGCTGAGATTTGTAAGCAATTAGAATTTCTAAAGCTGCCTCAACATAATCCGCAGCATTTTGCTGTGATCCAATGTCCTGAATATTTTGCAAATAAACCGCTTTTAAAGGAAAAAGAAAAGCAAATGTTCATGTTCTCGATTGAAAATATATTAACTGAACTATTCCAATCGACGACCCATGTTATTTTTCGGGATGAAGATGGATTAATCGTATTGATCCTGTGGGGAGATGTATCCTATGAAACATTTGATAAGATTGACAAAACCGTAAAAGAGTGTTTGAAAATAACCCTTATGATGCATGTCGAGAAGGTAGAAGGAGGTTTGCCATCTGTTCCAGAGATTTACAAGCGTTGTAAAGACAAAGTCTATAATGATTCAACCATTTCACCTGTTGTTCGTCGCGCAAGACAATATATAGAATCACATTTCACTGAATCATCAATTGCTTTAGAAGTTGTTGCACAGAATTTACATGTTTCACCTGTCTATTTAAGCAGAATGATAAAACAAGAGTTAGGGATGTCTTTTGTTAGTTTAGTAACAAATATGAGAATAAAGAAAGCGATTCATTTATTAAATTCGACTGTTCTGCCGATTGTAGAGATTGCAGAGCTTGTCGGCTATGACACCCAGCATTATTTCAGTACCGCCTTTAAAAAGATTATGGGTGTATCGCCAATTAACTATCGTAAAAATTATTTGCTGGTGGATGGCAAAGTAAACGAATCGAATAATCATTGAGTTCTTTGTTTTGTCCTTCTTATGGCAAGTAAATACGACACTTTACCCTGAAGCAAGTAATGCAGTCAAATGATTTTGCCTCTATGCTTTCGCCAGTAAAAGAGGATAGAGGCAAGACGGGGCTGATTGATTTTGATCTTAGCCTTTCAACAAAAAGACATTTTCGTCTTCGTCTTTGAATTGAACGAATGTTCCCCATTCCATCTTGTTCGGTTCACCTAACAATTCAACACCATTTTCTTTTAATGTTTCATATGTACTTTCGATATCATCACATTGAAATACAATTGAAGCTTTCATATTCTCGTGGCCCTTCATCATCGCTTTAGGGTAAATCACTAACCGAGTTTGACTGCCCTTTGGGGCAACTTCAAGCCAAGTTGCATTTGGACCCATTTGGTGTTCTGCGACAACTTCAAAACCAACTTTTTCTGACCAAAAGGTTTTTGCCTTTTGTTGATCTTCTACATAAACGGCAACTGTTGCTATTTCATTAATCATCCTTATACCTCCTAAATATTTGTTTTCTTTTAATTATACCATTTATTGCTAGAGTTAATAAAATGTGTAGAAAGAAGTAAGAAAAAATACGATCATATAGTAATTAATTGACCATCCTTCTAATAAAATTTATAATAAGTATAATTTTATTCCTTTTCCTTTTTAAAGGGGAGTAGCAGGTACAGTAAAGTCGTCAATACAGGTTTATCCTCGGCTTTATTGGCAACATTTGTTGTTTGCGAGACCTTTACCATTTTTGGTGAGGGTTTTTTTCATACTTGAAACTTTGTAAAATACCGATCTAGTTAACATACAAAAGGTTAGGAGTCGAGTAAGGAGTTGATAGGATGAAGTATCAAGAGTATGCGAATAGTATTGTTTTTGAAGTGAAAAAAGCAAGCATTCATGTTAAGCATCATCATCAGGATCTGTCACTAATTGGTACAGGCAGAAGTGCGTGTGTATTTAAAATCAAGGACACAAATCGAGTGATAAAAGTCTTCCCTAAAGAATTTGCTCATATTGCAAAAGAAGAAGCAGACATTTATAGCATGTTAACGGATATTCATTATTTTCCTACAATCTATGAAACAGGGCCGAATTATCTCACAATGGATTATATTAAGGGAGAGACACTTTTTCAATGTGTAAACAAAGGGATCCCAATAGGTGAAGAACATATCAATGTGGTAGATGACATTTTAACTGAAGTGAGAAAGCGTGGGTTAAATCCGTCTGATATTCACCTGAGAAATATCATGATAACCCCTGATGATCAAATAAAAATGATTGACGTAGCAAGATTTAAACAAAAAAAACAGGATACACAATGGGAAGATTTAAAAAACGCTTATTACCGCTTTTATCAACATCCGCTATTTCCAAAAAGTTTGCCCGCTTATTTATTAAACTTTATTGCGGCCTTATACAAAAAGAAGCTAATTACCGTTAGCAAAAGATATCGTCGTACCGGCTAAATAAATAATCATGTTCTTCTGAAAAATAGGAGTCTGCTGACACAAGCAGACTCCTATTTTGTATTGTCTGTTAACGATGAAAGCGGTTTAAAAAGTTATATTTTTATAAAAATAGTAGTTTTATTAAAAAGACTGAAAATTTTTTGGATGGTATATTTTTAGTAATTCAGAAATGAATTAATACCGTGTCTAGCAGCAACGCATGTGAAAGCAATTTGACGTGAAATGAAGGAATGTACAGATCGTATAATTGCTTGGAGTGGAATGTGCGTATGCGCTATTCATGAAAGTAGAAATGAAAGGGGGAAGTCCTTATGAAAAAGAAATCGCTTACACTATTTCTTTTAATCGTAATGGTATTTACTTTGGCAGGATGTGGAGCAGTAGAAACAAAGGGAGAATCGAAAGGATATATCGGAATTTCAATGCCGACAAAATCTTCTGAGAGATGGGTTAATGATGGCGAAAATATGAAAATACAATTTGAAGAACTAGGATATAAAACCGATTTACAATATGCAGAAGATATCATAGAAAATCAAACGGCTCAAATAGAAAATATGATCACTAAAGGTGTCGATGTGCTTGTTATAGCGCCAATTGATGACCGTTCAGGGCTATCAAGTGTCCTAGAAAGGGCAAATCAACGCGGGATTAAGGTCATCTCGTATGACCGTTTGATTCAACATAGTGAACATGTTGATTACTATGCAACATTTGATAACTTCCAGGTGGGAGTTTTACAAGGTACATATATTGAAGAAAAACTAGGGTTAAAAGAGTCAGAAGGTCCATTTAATATTGAACTTTTTGCTGGTTCTCCAGATGATAATAATGCCTATTTCTTCTTTGATGGTGCGATGTCGGTACTAGAACCATATATCGATTCAGGGAAGCTAGTTGTGAAAAGTAATCAAACGAAGTTTAATCAAGGTGCAACATTAAGATGGGATGGCGCACTTGCCCAATCACGGATGGATAATTTATTGAGCGCTTATTATTCTTCTGAACGAGTTGATGCTGTTCTATCACCATATGACGGTATTAGTATCGGGGTCATTTCTTCTTTAAGAGGAGTAGGATATGGCAGCGGCGATAACCCAATGCCAGTTATTACAGGCCAAGATGCCGAACTTGCTTCAATTAAATCGATTATCAATAAAAGACAAACTCAAACCGTTTTTAAAGATACTAGGGAACTGGCGAAAAAGGCAGTTGAAATGGCTGATGCTTTATTAAATGGAAAACAAGCCGAAGTAAATGATACTAAAACATATGACAATCACAAAAAAATTGTCCCGGCCTACTTGTTAAATCCAGTCTCAGTTGATATTACGAACTATGATTCTGTGTTAATTGACAGTGGGTATTATACGAAAGAACAGCTTGGCAAATGATGAATCAACTTTCTAGAATTCTAGTGAAAACGACGAATGTAGGTGTGGTGAAAATATGTCAAATATAATACTAGAAATGCGGAACATAACAAAAGAGTTTCCAGGGGTAAAAGCACTTGAAAATGTAAATTTAAAAGTGAAAGAAGGAGAAATTCACGCCTTATGCGGTGAGAATGGTGCTGGAAAATCAACACTGATGAAAGTGTTAAGTGGTGTTTATCCACACGGAACATATTCAGGTGATATTCTATTTCAAAATCAAGTATGTCAGTTCAAAAACATTAAACAAAGTGAAGAATTAGGGATCGTTATCATTCATCAGGAGCTTGCTCTTATTCAGGAATTATCAATTGCTGAGAATATATTTTTAGGTAATGAAATTGCAAGCAGCGGTGTGATCAATTGGAATGAGACGACAATGAAGACAAAGGGTCTACTCGAAAAAGTGGGTCTAAGTGAATCGCCGAATACGAAAATAGACGATATTGGTGTAGGAAAACAACAATTAGTCGAAATTGCGAAAGCGTTGTCAAAAGAAGTGAAGCTATTAATCTTAGATGAGCCAACAGCTTCATTAAATGAAGACGATAGTGAAAACTTGTTAAATCTTCTATTGGAATTTAAAAACCAAGGGATGTCAGCGATTATTATTTCTCATAAATTAAATGAAATTGAGAAGGTTGCAGATTCGATTACCATTTTACGTGATGGGAAAACAATTGAGACATTGGATGTGAAAAAAGGTAACGTCACAGAGGATCGGATCATTAAAGGGATGGTTGGGCGAGATTTAACAAATCGTTATCCAGCAAGAACACCTAGAATTGGCCAGACGATTTTCGAGGTGAAAAATTGGAATGTCTATCACCCTTTGCATACCGATCGAAAAGTTATTGATGATGTGAATTTTCATATACGAAAAGGTGAAATTATCGGGATTGCCGGTTTAATGGGGGCAGGACGAACAGAACTGGCAATGAGCATCTTTGGTAAATCTTACGGGAAGAAAGTGAACGGCCAGCTCTTGAAAAATGGAGAAGAAGTTGAATTTCATGATGTACCTTCAGCGATTAAGCAAGGAATAGCATATGTTTCTGAAGATCGTAAAGGAAATGGACTTATCTTAATGGATGATATTAAACAAAATATCACACTTGCTAGCTTAGATAAAATTTCAAATAAATCGATCGTTGATAAAAATAAAGAAATGGTCATTGCTGAAGAATATCGTAAAAAGCTAAAAATTAAAACACCAAGCATTTTTCAAAAAGCAGGCAACCTAAGCGGTGGTAATCAACAGAAAATCGTCTTAAGTAAATGGATATTCTCAGAACCGGATATTTTGATTTTAGATGAGCCTACACGCGGCATTGATGTCGGAGCAAAATATGAGATCTATTCGATTATTAATGATCTTGCCACGGCTGGAAAAGGAATCCTTATCATATCATCAGAACTCCCAGAGCTATTAGGGATGTGTGATCGAATCTATTGCTTAAACGAAGGCAGTATCACTGGTGAAGTATCGAAAGAGGAAGCAAACCAGGAAAAACTAATGACATACATGACAAAAAGTAAGGTAAGGGGGTAGTTTCAATGAGTTCACAAGTACAAAGAAGTCAACCTATTCAACCAAGTTTAAACAATGAATCACCATTTAAAGCAATGATTCGAAATAATATGCGCCAATACAGCATGATTATAGCGCTTATCTTTATTATGGTGCTGTTTCAAATATTAACAAATGGTCTATTATTAAAGCCATTAAATATCACGAATTTGATTTTGCAAAATAGTTATATTTTAGTTTTAGCAATCGGTATGGTGTTAGTCATCATAACCGGGCACATCGATCTATCAGTTGGATCCATTGCTGCATTTGTTGGAGCAATATCTGGAATCTTAATGGTCAACTATAATGTTCCAATGTTTGTTGCCGTGATTATCTCATTACTAGTCGGTGCTATTATTGGAGCTTGGCAAGGATTTTGGATTGCCTATATTAAAATACCGGCCTTTATCGTAACATTAGCCGGAATGCTCTTATTTAGAGGATTAACAATGATTGTGCTTGAAGGGAAATCAATTGCTCCATTCCCAGAATCATTTCAAAAAATGAGTGCAGGTTTTATTCCTGATATTACAAGTGGCGGATCACTTCATGTGCTAACGATAATCATTGGGATTGTCTTATCAGCAGTGATTGTATTCATTCAAGTTAAAAATAGAAGAACACAATTGAAATATAATTTTGACGTACAATCACAAGGGATGTTTATTTTAAAGTTAGCGGGGATGATCGCGTTATTAAATGTGTTTACATATGTACTAGCTGCATATGAAGGAATCCCGAATATCTTAATTATTTTAGCTGTCTTAATCGTCGTCTATACGTTCATCACGAATAAAACAAAAGCAGGAAGACATGTTTATGCCATCGGGGGAAATGAAAAAGCTGCACAGCTTTCTGGTATCAAAACAAAACGAATGACATTCTGGGTGTTTGTCAATATGGGTGTCCTATCAGCATTATCAGGTCTGCTATTTGCAGCTCGCTTAAATGCTGCGACACCAAAAGCAGGTAATTTATTTGAACTAGATGCCATTGCAGCATGCTTCATTGGCGGAGCTTCTGCCTACGGTGGAATCGGTACTGTTCCTGGAGCCATTATCGGCGGACTTGTTATGGGTATTATGAACAACGGTATGTCATTACTAGGTCTTGGCATCGATTGGCAGCAAGGAATTAAAGGATTAGTCTTACTTGCCGCAGTAGCATTTGATATTTATAATAAAAATAAAGCATCATAATAAATTGGATTGTTTCATACATGGCTGACAGATATCTTCATCTGATCAGCCTGTTTTATTACCATATCTAATTATTAGGGAGAATGTTTACTCCACAAGGTAAATGGTTCACTAATAAGAAAAGGGATTTAATCACAAGTGGTAAGCGGTCCTTTGCTACATTCGTTTTTACTTTTTCAATTGTTCTTCCGCCATCTTGACCATTTCCCTAACCATATTGCCACCAAGTTTACCACCAATTTTTCCAGCTTGACTAGAGGTTATGCTGCCATTATTTCCTTTATTAAGCGGGACACCCAATTTCTCAGCCACCTCGAATTTTGCATCACTTGGATTTTGTGTGTTTGCAACCTTTGCTTTTAACTGGTCTACACCTTGACGAGCCTCTGGAACTAATAATTTATTTCTTCTAGCCATTTTGATTTCCCTCCTTTGTAAATAGTATCCGCATTATGATGTTTTCCTATGAAATTTGTTCTTTCAAGAGTACTGCCTTTGTCAACACTTCACTGGTCATCGTATGCTTGTAACCGTAATGGTAAAATGATAAAAATCCTATAGAAATTTGCAGAATGACGAATGTAAATTTGCTGGATCTTAGTGTATAATTAAAGTTGTACGAATAAGTTGATCGTGAAACATACAAGCTGAATTGAAGGGGGTGACATATTGGCTCAACAAACGAAAGTCAGTATGGTAAAAGAAAAAATCAAACAATGGATTATAGATGGAATGGTTATGCCTGGTGAAAAAATCTATTCAGAAAATGAATTAGTTAAAATGTTTGAAGTAAGCAGACATACAGTTCGTCAAGCTGTTGGCGATCTCGTCCATGAAGGATGGTTATATAGAGAGCAAGGAGCGGGTACTTTTTGTTCAGATCGCACAACTGACGTTCAAAAACAACCTATAAAACCAACGGGAAATAACATTGGTGTTATCACAACATATATATCTGATTATATTTTCCCTTTTATTATTAAAGGAATTGAATCATATTTGTCAGCACATGGTTACTCATTAACATTTGCATGTACGGATAATGATCCTGATAAAGAAAAGCAATGCTTGGAAGCGATGTTAACACGTAATATTGATGGATTAATTGTAGAACCGACAAGGAGCAGCAGCTATAATCCGAACCTTCACTATTATTTAGAGATGGAACAAAACAATATTCCGTATTTGATGATTAACCAATATTATCCGCAATTAAATCCTCCAAATATTATTTTAAATGATGAGAAAGGCGGATTCATTGCGACAGAGCATTTAATTAAGCTTGGACATCAAAAAATTATAGGTTTGTTTAAAAGTGATGATATTCAAGGGTTAAACCGTATGCAAGGTTTTATAAGAGCTTTTAGAGAAAATGATATTCCTTTTTTTTCCCACATGATTGTAACATTTACAACAGAAGAAAAAGACGTCATCTTGATAAATAAATTGAAAGAGATTCTTTATTCTGAAGAAAAAAGACCAACTGGTATCGTTTGTTACAACGACGAAATTGCGATTAATGTATTGAATCTCCTAAGAGAGCTTGACATTAAAGTCCCAAATGAACTATCTATTGTTGGATATGATGATTCGTATTTAACAGAAGCATCTGAAACAAAGATTACCTCTGTAACCCACCCGAAAATGGAGATGGGAATTGAAGCTGCAAAATGGATTGTAGCGGCTGTGGAAAAGAAAGAGCAAGATCCGGTTGAAATGAGGCAGAAGATCTATGAACCGGAATTAGTTATTAGAAACTCAACAAGCGCCATTACTAAACATGCGATTGATCTAAAATAACGGATCGATCGTGTACATATAAATGAATGGATTTATGTTTTCTAGCAGTTTTCATCTGATAAGGGGGACGATTGAATGATAACGTTAAATGAACTTTCAAACCTGTCAAAATCATGTACATGTGGAAACCGTCATTATGAGATTACGATCGAAGACATCAATATTAGTTACAATGCTTTAAATGAAGCTGTCACTTACATAAAAAACAAAGAGTTTCAGAAGGTTGCGATTGTTGCTGATCAAATAACTTTTCAAGTTGCAGGTGAAAAGCTTGCAAGCTTGTTAGTTGAAGGCAAAGTAAATAGTGAAGTTGTCATTATTCAGCCAAATGAACTTGATGATGTCATTGCCGATGAAATTTCTTTGATTGAAGCCATGTTAGGAATCTCACAGGATACAAATGTTGTCATTGCCGTCGGTACAGGAACCATTCATGATATTGCGAGATTCGCCAGCTTTAAGATGGGGAAACCGTTTATATCAGTTCCGACTGCGCCATCTGTTGATGGGTTTAATTCAATGGGTGCTCCAGTTGTGATAAAAGGATTTAAACTAACCTATCAAATGCATTCACCTATCGCTATATTTGCGGACCTTTCGATTTTACAAGAAGCACCGAAAGAACTAATTGCTGCTGGTTTTGGCGATATGATTGGCAAATATACGTCATTAGCAGATTGGAAGTTTTCTCATCTTATTGGCGGTGAATCGTATTGCCCGCTGTCTGCGAGGTTAACGTATGAGGCTCTCGATGATTGTGTAAAATATGTTGATCAGATTTCAGATGCAGACGAAGAAGGGATCAAAATTTTAATTCAAGCACTTATTCAATCGGGTTTAGCCATGCTTTTGGTTGGACATTCTTCACCAGCATCTGGCGGAGAACATCATTTATCACATTACTGGGAGATGGAATTCTTAAAGCAAGGCAGAGCCCAGGTCCTCCATGGCGCTAAGGTTGCCGTTTCAGCCCAGCTTATTTTAGAGGTTTATAAAAACAAAGTCTTAACGTTAATATCGAATAAGCATCGTTTAGAGAATCTTGATGCGAAAAACAAAGATATGCTCCATAAAGTGATCGAAAAACAAACTGAAGTCGAAGCGATCATCCACTCATTACCAGATCCTGAAAGTTTATCGTTATTGGTTCAGAAAGTAGGCGGTGCAGGAAGCCCGGGTGAGCTAGGGATTCATACTGAACTTGTTCAAAACAGCTTACTTGAGGGACATACATTACGAAATCGATATACGATGTTAAAATTTTGGAATGAACATGTAGGAACACATCATTATGCATAGCCTGAAAGAGGCAGAAGCTGTTTTTTTTGATCTTGATGACACATTATATGATCAATTATCACCTTTTCAATTAGCATTGGAGCATTATGATGTAAAACTACAACAACATATGATAGAAGAACTTTTCAAAAAGGTACGATATTATAGTGATGTTTTTTGGAAGGTACATGTAAAAGGTGACATGAGTCTTGAACAATTAAGGGTTGAAAGATTGAAATATGCTTTTCATGATTTTGAGCTATCATTGACAAATGCACAAGCAAAAGCCATTCAAGATCGCTATGAGCTTGAGCAGCAACAGATTAGGACTTTTCAAGAAGTAAGCTCCTTCATAGAAGACTTACAAAAAAGGAAATCCGTTATTGGAATTCTTACGAATGGACCTGTTGAGCACCAAATGAAAAAAATAAATGTATTGAAATTGAATCACGTCATCAAAAAAGAGAGAATTTTTGTCTCAGATGGGATCGGTATTGCAAAACCAGATAAAAGAGTATTCCAATATGTGCAAAATCAAATAAAGATTGAGCCGGAAAAATGCTGTTATATAGGTGATACATGGGAAAATGATATGATACCTGCACTTGAAGCAGGCTGGAAATGTATTTGGTTCAATCATCGTAAAAGAGAGCCGCAATCACCTCATACACCATATGAAATGATTTTGCGCTTTAAAGATCTAATCGGACATGCATAGAGAAAACATTGTCATCTATGTAGAGGATGTAACAACACATTGATTGAACTTCAGAGCGATACGAAACCATACAAAGATAAAAATATAGAATAAGAGGCTGATTATTGACATAATCGCCTCTTTTTTATATTCAAATAGAATGATTGACTAAAGTGGTGCAGGAAATTAAAAAGCCATTACAACCATCTTTTTAACTTGTAAGTATAAGTTTGTGAGAAAAATGGGGTTTCAGGACAAAAAATGAAGAAAATTTTTAAAAAATAGCAAATTTTTATTGAAAAAAACTCAACAAGTGCTAAAATTTAGTTAAGGTTATCCGTACGAGTAAATGAATAATTTTAATCATACATCTTGTTGTAACTTGTACGTATAATGTAGGTAAATATGTGATTTTTTCTTATAAAATGTTTTACATGTTTAATAGAGAACCAGGGGTGAAGTTCATGGCAAAATATTCAATTGGCGTCGACTATGGTACACAATCAGGAAGAGCGGTATTAGTAGAAATCGGTACTGGGAAAGAGATTGCAACAGCAGTTAAACCTTATACACACGGAGTTATGGACGAATTTTTACCAGACGGAGTAACAAAGCTTGAAAATGATTGGGCCTTACAACATCCAACTGATTATATGGAAGTATTAGAAATAACGATTCCAGATGTGCTAAATCAAGCAAAGGTTTCTCCAGATGATGTAATCGGTCTTGGAATTGATTTTACTGCATGTACAGTATTACCAATTAATGAATCAGGAATTCCACTTTGTTTAACAGATGAATTTAAAAATCATCCACATGGATTCGTTAAATTATGGAAACACCATGCCGCACAAGAAGAAGCGAATCGCTTAAATGAAATAGCAGAGGCAAGAGGAGAGTCATTTCTCAAACGATATGGCGGAAAAATTTCCTCTGAATGGTTATTACCTAAATTGTGGCAAATTTTAAATGAAGCACCTGAAGTGTATGCGGCAACAAGCCAATTTGTTGAAGCGACAGATTGGGTTATTTATCAATTAACAGGTTATTTGAAACGAAATAGCTGTACGGCTGGATATAAGGCGATGTGGCATAAGCAAGAGGGTTATCCTTCAAAAGAATTCTTTAAAGCACTTGATGAGCGTTTAGAGAATGTCGTAGAAGAGAAGTTATCGAAAAATATTTTTCCAATTGGTTCAAAGGCAGGAGAATTAACGGAAAAAGCAGCAAAATTAATCGGATTAAATCCAGGGACAGCCATTGCAATTGCAAACGTTGATGCACATGTGGCTGTACCAGCTGTAGGTATTACAGAACCAGGAAAGCTCCTCATGATCATGGGGACATCAACTTGTCATATTTTATTAGGTGATAAAGAAAAGGTTGTCCCAGGTATGTGTGGAGTTGTCGAAGATGGTGTTATTCCGGGATTAATGGGATATGAAGCAGGTCAATCCTGTGTTGGAGACCATTTTGAATGGTTCACAGAAAACTGTGTACCAGCTAGCTATTATGAAGAGGCAGAAACGAAGGGAATGAACATTCATCAGCTTTTAACAGAAAAGGCTGCACAGCTTGAAGTTGGTGAAAACGGTTTAATTGCTCTTGATTGGTGGAACGGAAACCGCTCAACACTCGTTGATGCTGATTTAACAGGTGTTCTATTGGGTGCTACATTGCTGACAAGACCTGAAGAAATCTACCGCGCTCTTATTGAGGCAACTGCATATGGTACTCGTACGATTGTTGAAGCATTCAGAAACAATGGTGTCCCAATTCATGAGGTATATGCTTGCGGCGGTATTGCAGAGAAAAACGCATTAATGATGCAAATTTACGCTGATGTCTTAAATATGGATATTCGTATTTCTGCTTCATCACAAACACCAGCATTAGGATCTGCTATGTTTGGTGCAGTGGCGGCAGGGAAAGAACGTGGCGGATACGCTGATATTCGAGATGCTGCGAAAGAGATGGCTAGATTAAAAGATACAATCTATCAACCTAATCATCAAAACTCTGAAGTTTATCATCAATTATTTGCTGAATACTCCCGTTTATATGATTACTTTGGACGCGGTGAAAATAATGTGATGAAAAACTTAAAGAATATTAAGAAGGCTAGTATGGCAAAGACACAAGGTAAAACAGAAGTAGCTCAATCATAGATGGTATTTGCAATTTTTAATAGAGAGGAGAAAATAGAATGCTTGAGTCGTTAAAAGAGCAGGTATTGAAAGCAAATCTACTTTTGCCAAAATACGAAATGGTAACGTTTACTTGGGGGAATGTCAGCGGGATAGACCGTGAAAAAGGTCTTGTTGTCATCAAACCGAGTGGTGTACCATATGACGAATTAAAAGTGGATGATTTAGTAGTCGTAAATTTAGATGGTGAAATTGTTGAAGGTGAGTTGAATCCTTCTTCAGATACTGCAACACATTTGGCATTATACAAAGCATTTCCGACAATCGGTGGTGTTGTCCATACACACTCACCTTGGGCAACAAGCTGGGCGCAGGCTGGACGCCCGATTCCTGCATTAGGTACAACACATGCCGATTATTATTATGGTGACATTCCTTGTACAAGACCGTTAACAGATGAAGAAATCACTCGTGCTTATGAGTTGGAAACAGGTAATGTCATTATTGAAAAGTTTGAAAAAGCTGGTATTGATCCACTTGCATTGCCTGGAGTACTAGTGTCAGGTCATGCACCATTTTGCTGGGGGAAAGACGCATTAAATGCCGTGCATAATGCAGTCGTTTTAGAAGAGGTAGCAAAAATGGCGTTACACACGTATCAACTAAATCCGGATATCCAACCAATCGATCAATTTTTACTTGATAAGCATTATCTTCGTAAACATGGAGCAAATGCCTATTATGGTCAAAACAAATCAATTAAAACTACGAAATAAATGGGGGTATGTAAGATGTTAACAGTTAAACCTTACGAATTCTGGTTTGTAACAGGAAGCCAAGATCTATACGGTGATGAAACAATCAGAGAAGTTGAAGCAAATTCAAAAGTCATTACGGAAGCATTAGATCGTGATCCGGCCGTTACATATAAATTAGTCTTTAAATCTGTCTTAAAAGAAGCAGATTCAATTCGCAGATTATGTTTAGAAGCGAATGCGGATGAAAATTGTGCCGGTATTATTACGTGGATGCATACATTCTCACCAGCTAAAATGTGGATTGCTGGTTTATCAGCTTTACAAAAAACAATGCTGCATCTTCATACGCAATTCAATCGGGACATCCCATGGGATAGCATTGATATGGACTTCATGAACACAAACCAATCTGCACATGGTGACCGCGAATTTGGCTTTATGGGCAGCAGGTTGAATGTAAAGCGAAAAGTTGTAGTTGGACATTGGGATAATAACGAAGTAAAAACGAAAATCGGCAGCTGGATGCGTACAGCTGTGGCCTTCTCTGAAAGCCAGCATTTAAAAGTTGCCCGCTTTGGTGATAACATGCGCAGAGTGGCCGTTACAGAAGGGGACAAAGTTGAAGCGCAAATTAAGTTTGGTTGGACTGTAAACGGTTACGGTATTGGTGATTTAGTTCAACGAATGAACGATATCTCAGAACAAGAAGTTGATGAACTAATGAACGAATATGAAGCACAATATGATATTGTTCCTGAAGGGCAAGTTGATGGACCAGTGCGTGAATCGATTCGATATCAAGCAAGAATCGAACTTGGAATGAAGGCATTTTTAGAAGAAGGCAATTATACTGCGTTTACGACTACATTTGAGGATTTACATGGAATGAAGCAGTTGCCAGGTCTTGCTGTTCAACGTTTAATGGCCCAAGGTTATGGCTTTGCTGGTGAAGGAGACTGGAAAACGGCTGCGCTTCTGCGCATTGCGAAAATTATTGCCGATGGGGAAGATACATCTTTCATGGAAGACTACACATATCATTTTGAGCCAGGTAATGAACTTGTCCTTGGTTCACATATGCTTGAGGTTTGTCCTACTATTACAGCAACTAAACCGAAAATCGCTGTACATCCATTAGGGATCGGCGGCAAAGAAGATCCCGCCCGCCTTATCTTTAATGGAAAGAGCGGTTCAGCTTTAAATGCCTCTATCGTTGATCTTGGACATCGTTTCCGTCTGATTGTTAATGAAGTAGATGCGGTTCAACCTGAAATTGATATGCCAAATCTTCCAGTAGCAAGGGTACTATGGTCACCGCAGCCGTCTTTAAGCGAAGGTGCTGAAAACTGGATTATTGCCGGTGGTGCTCATCATACAGTATTCTCATATAAAGTAACAACAGAACAGTTAAGAGACTGGGCTGAATTAGTAGGCATCGAATGTGTACTAATTAATAATGATACAAACAAGCATGCCTTTACAAATGAATTACGCTGGAATGATGTGATTTTTAAGTAAAAATATCATGACCCGAATTGTGTAAGAAGGAAACGAATACTAAAAAAGATCCTCTTGCATTTTAAGGATAGATCTAGTATTATATCAATACAAGCTGCGCTGTTCGCATTTTTTATAAAGTTTTAACCTTTAAACTGAAATAGGGAGTTTTACATCGAAGTCGGAATATCAAGCCTTCATTGCGTAGAGGAAGATATGAAAGCTTCTGCAAACACCCACTTGTAGGAGTGGTGGTTTTAAAACTCTATAATGCATAATGCGGCAATCGCGGCACATTATTTGACTAATCAATCCGGTTTCCATTAGGAAGCCGGATTTTTCATATTATTTTGGTTTATCATACAAAAAGCGACAAACACTTTACAAAATAAGTGTTTGTCGCTTTTTATTTGGAAGACAACAAGGTCTTCCGCTTTTCGGAGCTGAACAAGGCGCTTTTGCTTTTCTAGTGTCTAGCTCCAGTGCTGATCAAGGCACTTCCGCTTTTTTAGTGAATCGCTGTTTTAAATCTCCCGCCATGTGATTCCTGTGTATCCATAATGGTCGTGAAGGCTCTTGGATCGATTTCGGATACGATTGATTTTAATTTCGCTACTTCTAGACGTGTGACAACAACATAGATAACTTCTTTATCTTGATCATGATAGCCGCCTTTTCCATAGAGCTTCGTTACTCCGCGGCCTAGTCGGTGTGTGATGGCATCCGAAAGATCTTCGTATTCATCTGATACGATGATTGCTGCCTTTGTTTCATCAAGACCTTGGATTGTTGCGTCAATTGTTTTTGATGCAATATAGTAAGTTAGGATTGAATACATTGCTTGTTCCCATCCTAAAACAAATCCTGCCCACCCAAAGACAAAAATGTTAAAAAACATCACAAATTCGCCGACCGAGAAAGGAATTTTTTTTGAAAGTAAAATCCCTAAAATTTCAGTTCCATCTAATGCTCCGCCATTACGAATGACAATGCCGACACCTGCGCCTAACAGCAATCCTCCAAATACAGTGGCTAATAACGGCTCTGTTGTAAATGGTTCGAAATGATGTAAATTCGGTTCAATAATGGCAAGTAAAATAATACTAAACAGAGAAGATATAAAAAAGGTCTTTCCAATATTTTTATATCCTGCATAAAGAAAAGGGATGTTAATAATAAAAACGAGGATCCCAAAACTAATATCTGTTAAATAGTTGATTAATAGCGAAATCCCGATGATCCCGCCGTCAATAATTGAATTTGGAACTAAAAATAATTCAATGGCTGCTGCTGCCATGGTTGCGCCAACCATCATTAAAATATAACGGAAGATTAAATGACTTTTACTTTCACTTTTATGCTGTTTTCCCATGTAAAACACCTTTCTGCAAATGTATTTCGGATTGATTTATGTATTAGAAGGAACTAGTGGGTTATTTTAAGTGAATGGAACATGCAACATACAAGTATATAAGTTTTTTGAATACAATCGAGGAATGATCGGAACACATGATTGATTTTATCCACAATTATGGACTATTAAGAAAATACCTAATACAAAATGAAGCCTAATCTGTAACCTTCTTCTACTCTATAAAGTTTAGACAATAATCAAGTTGATTTCAAATAAATATTATTGAGTAGGGATAACCTTACGCCACTCATCAAATGTAAATAGAATATTCACGATCTCATAAGTGGCATGAATAAGATTAGTCATTTTTCTTGGCATTTACTTCTTTAGGCAATTTTTCTGGTGCACTTGGGACTTCACGTTTTTTAATGTCGAGAGTATCTGACGAATAAATGACAACAACTAATTGACCGCCAATCACTTTCGAACGAATAAGTAATGGCTGAGTATATTTGTTTGAGAAAGTAAAGTCGGGGCCATACCAGCTTACCGTAGCATCTCGATTTGGCGGAACATACGGAACTCTTCTGCTATGTGAATAACGTTCAAGTATTTTTACACCGGCAAGATCAACCGCATTAAAAAGGGTGGAGGATACTTGGCAGATTCCACCTCCAACACCTTCAGTTAATTCCCCCCTTACGATAACTGGAGCAGGTAAATAGCCTTTATCAACCGTTCGCTTTCCGACAACTTGATTGAATGAAAATGTTTCTCCCGGGAAGACAACATGATTATTGATTGCTTCAGAAGCTAAGTTGATATTATGCGTTCTTTCCTTATTTCGACTGTTGAAATAGGTAATATAGTGACTAATTTTCTTCGTTCTAATACTTGCTAATAATTCGGTATCAACTCTTGGATAAATCGTTTCAAGCGGAATTTCAATACGTGCAGAACGCTTTGCAAAGAAAGAGGAATAAACCGACTCTTTAAGTTTTTTCCGATTTAGTTTATGTCCCATTTTCTCACTAACTAAATTTCCATATTCATCAAGTGTTGCATTGATCGGCTCTTCATGCATGTCAGCTTCTAGCCCTTCGACAAGTTGGAGGTACTTATTTTGATCAATCATTGATTCTTCGAAAGGAGGCAGAGATAACTCAGAACGTTGCACGGTTTTTATTTCCTCTCCTTTATGAGTAAATGTCATGTTTTCTCCAATCGTACTTGTTTGAAGAGCAAATAATAATAATGTCAGCATTATTTTCAATTTTTTCACCTCTAATAATTTAAGAATTGCTTATGGTAGAAAGTAAAGGGTCCATATTCACCTTCCAAGGAGAAAGGAAAGAGGTTCTAATTAATGTAAACGTCAATTTGGTACGAATAGGTCCTGCATCTTTAATAAAAATACTGACATCAACGGGTATTGTGGTTGATAATTCAGTCGTTTTGTTTTCGTTTATTGGAGGCATGGACCACTGTATGGCTTCAATATTATCCATTTTTACAAGCTCTTTTTTCAAATTTTTTTGATTGCTAATCGCCATTTTTTTCGCTAAGCCTATATCATCATTTTTAATGCTGACGAAAAATACATTTAGCAATTGAGATGGTGGCAGTGCATTTATATATTCATCGATTTTTCCTGCGGCTTTTAGGATCATCACATGATGTGATAAATCAGATTTACCTGTTCGATGTGTCGTACTTCCAGAAAAGTGAATACAAAAATGACCGGGAAAGTCGTTTTTTAGTGCACCTGCACCATGTGGCATCCCATGCATCGAGGCAGGGATTAGACGATCTTGGGTTAAAATTAACACAGCTTTGCGTCGCCAGCTCCAGCTTCCATCATATATTTGCTTCATAATTTTTGTGTCTTTTTTTGTAAGAGGTTGGACATCTGCATGTCGGTTTCCAGCACGTCGCTGCACATCAAAGCTTTTACCGCTTTCCACATCAATAACAGTAAATTTTGAGTACTTTGGAAGTGTTTTGTTTACCTCATTCCAATTTTGAACATCAATTTGAAAACTAATAGGTAGTGGATTCGATTTCTTTGATGTAGCATATGTATTTCCGCTGAAAGCAAAAAACGCCACTAAAAGTACGCAAAAAACTTTTTTCACAATGAATGTCATCTCCGTTAGCTAAGTTTGAATACATATAGTTTGCATTGAACGTTCTAAAAAAATTTCTTATAAAAATTGGAAATAATGCTAAAATATCATCATTGGTATTCATGATTTATTTCGTCTTAATACAGATAATCAAGTCTCGACTTTTTGGGAAATAATGCTAGAGTAATAGTGAGGGTATCTTACATAGCTATACATACTGTTCAGATGAATACCACTTTTTTAAAAAGCTATTTTAGCGGAAGAGACCGCCCTATTTTATTGGAAGAGAGGAATCAAGTATGAAACCAAAAATAATCGTCTATAAGAAAGTGGATCAAAGTGTATTGGAATATCTTCAAAATACGTGTAATGTCGTTTATTTTGAGCAACTTGATTCACTAAACTATCCTGAATTTTTCCAAGAGTTGAAGGATGCTCAAGGTATATTAGGTTCAGGATTACAAGTAAATAAGGATTTTCTTGATAGAGCACCACAATTGAAAATTGTTTGTAATGCTTCTGTTGGTCATGATAATTTAGATCTAACAGAGTTATCTAAGCGAGGGATAATGGCCACGAACACGCCAGATGTTTTAAATGATACAGTTGCTGATACAATCATGGGATTGATCTTGTCTACAGCGAGAAGGATGCCTGAGTTAGATCAATTGGTTAAAGCAGGACAATGGGGATCAAAGAATGAGGAAAAGTGGTTTGGCCTTGATGTGCATCATAAGGTGTTAGGAATTATCGGTATGGGTGGAATTGGCTCAGATATTGCCAAAAGAGCTCATTTTGGATTTGATATGAACATTTTATATCATAACCGCTCCAGAAATAATGAAGCAGAACAAAAGTATGGTGCGACATATTGTTCACTAGAGGATTTGCTTCGGCAATCTGATTTTGTCTGTTTAATGACACCGCTTACGCCACAAACCGAAAAGTTGATCGGGAAAAGGGAGTTTGAGCTTATGAAGAAGACTGCTATATTCATCAATGGCTCAAGAGGGAAAACGGTTGATGAAGAGGCACTATATCATGCGTTAAAAACAGGAGAAATTTATGCGGCTGGTCTTGATGTCTTTGTTGAGGAACCGATTAAAAAAGATAATCCACTCCTTACTTTGGAGAATGTAGTCACCCTGCCGCATATTGGCTCGGCAACGTATGAAACCCGTTTAAAAATGGCGATGTTAGCAGCTGAAAACCTTGTTGTTGGATTACGGGGAGAAACTCCTCCAAACCAGATTAAATCAGGGGTAATAGCTTAATAAGTAGCAACTTTAAAGTATAAAAGAGAATTTTCATTAACTGTGCTTGTAGAGAAAAGTATTTCTTATACAGGCTTTTTTTTATTTGTTTTTTCAAAAAAGAGCATGAACTATGTTAAAATTTAGTAAAGGTAATAGTTCATAAGGAGAAGTATAACTAAATTGATAACGTGAAAAATTGTTAATTTCTCATCATCATATCGCTGTAGCAATATGGAACGAAGGGCATAAAAAGGGATATTAGCATACGACATGTCTTCGTTGGTTTCCTCGTAAAGAGATGAAGTAGAGTATCTTTTTAAATTCACAGGTTTTATCTTAAGGATGGATATTTTTATCATAGTTGGAATTGATCGAATAAAACAATGTGATTTCAAAACTCACTTAATGCAATCCAAATTTGATACAATAAATCTACACATTGTTCATAATTAGTTAGGAGAATGCATAATGCTTCAAAAATTAAATCGGCAGCTTGAAAAATTCATGCCGTTTATTACACCAGCTAGCGTGATAATAGGAATCATATTTTCAGAACATCTATTAAGCCTCTCATTTTTAATTCCTTGGATTTTTGCACTTATGACGTTTTCAGGGAGTCTTGGTTCTAATTTTTCATCATTTAAAGGAGTTGCCAAAAGTCCGCTTCCCTTATTCATTATTCTCCTTCTCTTGCATGTTATTATGCCTGTTATCGCATGGATAACGGGACAGCTCATTTTTATGGATGATCATTTAATAGTGACTGGGTTAGTGTTAGGGGCTGTAATTCCAACTGGTGTCACAAGTGTCATTTGGGTGTCAATTTACAAAGGGAACATGGCGCTCGCTTTATCGATTATTTTAATTGATACAGTTTTATCACCATTCCTTGTACCGCAAACTCTATCACTTCTAGTCGGTCAGAATGTTGAGATGGACACATTTTCAATTATGAATGGATTGCTTTTTATGGTTGTATTGCCATCGTTAATAGGAATGCTAGTAAACCATTTATCAAAAGGCAAAAGTGTAAAAGCAGGAAAAATGTTATCGCCTTTTTCAAAATTAGGCCTTGCTACTGTTGTCATGATCAATGGTGCAGTTGTTGCCCCGTATGTTGTTGATTTTAATGGTAAGCTTTTCTTAATTGCGATAACTGTGTTTGTTTTAGCATGTGTATGTTATGTATTAATCTGGATGATTAGTAAATGGTTAAAGCAAGATCGAGAAACGAGAGCGGTTATGCTATTTACAGGCGGCATGAGGAATATAAGTGCTGGCGCTGTTATTGTTGTTCAATATTTTCCAGCTGCCGTTGCACTTCCTGTTATTATAGGGATGTTGTTTCAACAAATGTTAGCCTCCATTTTTGGCTCATTATTTAAAAGATTTGAAGATCGATCTGTTCATACGAAAAAACAACTTCCAGATAATGTGCGTGTATCATCATAACTGAATGCAGGGAATCGAAATGAATATAACTTATTGCCAAAAATAAGATAATGTGATAAAAATAGTGTAATCACTTGCTAAAAGATTCATAATTTAATAGTTATTCACCACTAGGGGAGCTGTTAAAGCTGAGAGAGACCTTTGTCTTGACCCTTATTACCTGATCTAGATAATACTAGCGTAGGGAAGAGGTGTTTGAATATACGTTTAAAAACATAGAATCAATTTGTATGTTTTTACAATGTTTTGCACAAATATTGAGCGTTCAAACCACTTCTTTCGATAAAGAAGTGGTTTTTTTGTACTTAAAAATACAAGGAGGTGTTTCGATGACAATCGAATTATCAGAATTAGTTGAGCAAATAGATAGTCGCAAAGATGAGTTGATTGATTTACTTAAAAAGCTGATTGAATTTAAAACACCGGCCCCGCCAGCCCGCAATACGAAGGAAGCTCAAACCTTTATTGCGAATTTTTTACAAGAAAAGGGTTTCATTATTGATATGTGGGATGTGTACCCGAATGATCCGAATGTTGTCGGTGTTCTGAATGGAAAAGAAGAGCATGCCTATAAAAGTTTAATCATTAACGGACATATTGATGTTGCCGAAGTAGGTAAGGATGAAAACTGGGATGTTGATCCTTTTATTCCAATTGTAAAAAATGGAGCGGTTATCGGCAGAGGTGCAGCTGATATGAAAGGTGGTTTAGCCGGGGCCTTATTTGCTATTCAGCTTTTACATGAAGCAGGAATTGACTTGCCAGGCAGCTTGCTTTTTCAATCTGTTATCGGAGAAGAAGTAGGTGAAGCAGGGACTCTCGAGTGCTGTAAACGAGGGTATAAAGCAGATTTTGCGGTCGTTGTTGATACAAGTGATTTACATATTCAAGGTCAAGGTGGCGTGATCACTGGATGGATTACAGTGAAAAGTGACCAAACCTTTCATGATGCAACAAGAAGGCAAATGATTCATGCAGGCGGGAAATTATTTGGAGCAAGTGCCATTGAGAAAATGATGGTGATCATAAATGGGTTACAGGAACTTGAACGTCACTGGGCTGTAACGAAAAGTTATCAAGGCTTCCTGCCAGGAACAAATACGATTAATCCAGCAGTCATTGAGGGTGGGAGACATGCGGCATTTATCGCAGATGAGTGCCGACTATGGATTACCGTCCACTATTATCCGAATGAAACACATGAACAAATTATTGAGGAAATAGAAGAACACATACGTCATGTCGCAAATGCTGATCCATGGCTTCGAAAAAATCCCCCTATATTTGAATGGGGAGGTAAGTCAATGATTGTTGACCGCGGGGAAATTTTTCCGTCACTTGAAGTTGATCCAAACGAGTTGGGGGTAAAGCAATTAGCATCTGCACATCGAGAAGTCATTCAAGAAGAGGTCATAATCGATGTTTCACCATCTGTAACAGATGGCGGATGGCTTGGTGAGGCTGGAATTCCGACAGCCATATATGGCCCGGGAAACTTACAAAATGCCCATGCAGTAAATGAGCAAGTATCGATCGGCCAGCTTGTTTCTTATACTAAAGTCATTTTGATGTTTATCTATAATTGGTGCAATACAAAACGTCTATAACAAATAAGGAGTGAAAAACATGAAATTCAGTCAGCGCTTAGTTGAAAAGGTTGTCCCATTATGGCAAAAAAATCATGTGCATCCGTTCGTACAAGGGATCGGCGATGGTACGTTAGAAAAAGAAAAATTTCGTTTTTATATGATTCAAGATTATTTATTTTTAATTGACTATGCAAAGCTATTTGCAATAGGTGCAGTAAAGGCTAAAGATCTTGTGACAATGGGGAAATTTGCTGCTCTTCTTGATGCCACAATAAATGAAGAAATGGAACTTCATCGTCAATATGCAAATCGCTTTGGGATCTCTCTTAACGAACTTGAAGCTGCCAAGCCTTCACCTACAACACTAGCCTATACTCATTATATGTTACATGTCAGTCAAAATGGCACACTTGCTGAACTCGTTTCATCCCTGCTTCCATGTATGTGGAGTTACTGGGAAATTGGAAAAGCATTAAATGAACGAGAAGGTGCAGATGAACATGAGTTTTATGGTGAGTGGATCAAAATGTATGCTTCAGATGATTTTGGAAAACTTGCCTTATGGTGCATTGATCTACTAGATGAATTAGCAGTAGGAAAGTCAGAATCTGAGCTGGATACATTGGAAGAAATTTTCCTAAACACAACGCGCTTTGAGTATATGTTTTGGGAAATGTCTTACAATGAAGCGATGTGGCCGACAGATGTATAAACCAGCGTTACAGTTTCAAAATGTCTCATTTGCCTATGAAAAAGAAAAGCTTCCGATTTTACAAAATTTTCATTTTCATATTAATGAGGGTGAATTTGTCAGTATCATCGGACATAGCGGCTCTGGTAAAAGTACCTTGTTTAAATTAATAACAGGCCTGGAACAGCCTGCCGATGGAATCATTTTTTTACATAATCAACAAAAGTCACATCGGCTTGGACAGGTAGGTTATATGCCTCAACAGGACTTGCTTTTACCTTGGCGCACGATTGTGGAAAATGCCGCACTCCCTTTAGAAATAAAAGGGGTTCATAAACAAAAAGCCCATAGCCAGGTTCTTGCCTTACTTGATGAGTTTGGTTTGAAGGGTGTAGAAAATAGTTTTCCAAGTGCATTGTCAGGCGGAATGAGACAAAGGGTATCATTTTTACGGACGATCTTAAGCGGATCACAGATCCTTTTATTAGATGAGCCGTTCAGTGCACTTGATGCTATCACGAGATTAACGATGCAGGAATGGTTGTTAGCACAGTGGCAAAAACGAAAAGAAACGATTCTTTTTATTACACATGATGTGAATGAAGCATTGTTTTTATCAGATCGCATCTTTATTTTTACAGAAACACCAACTAGTAAACTTGAAGAGTTCGAGGTTCCGCTTAAACGGCCGAGAGTGTTAAAGGATTTAAATATGCCTGCAGTCATTGAGTTGAAAGATCATTTAGTTGACGTACTCCGAGCAAGGGTGAAGGTATGAGTGTGATAAAAAATTATTATGCTTCTATTTTATTGGTAATTAGTTTACTAGTAATTTGGGAGATTGGCACAAAAATTGTTAATTTAGGATTTATTTTACCTGCACCAACAGATATCGGACGGAAACTTTGGGAGTTAAAAGGACCCTTATTTGCTGATCATCTACCAGCTACATTGTTAATTATTTTAATTGGTCTTTTCATTTCTATTGTATTTGGTGTGGCTTTAGCTGTTTGGATGAGTGTGAGTAAAACGATTGAAAGGGCATTTTATCCACTCATTATTTCATCGCAAATGATTCCCATTATTGCATTAGCACCTATTTTTGTACTTTGGTTCGGCTACTCGATCTGGAGCAAAGTTGTTGTAACAATTCTTATAACGTTTTTTCCGATAACGGTAAACACATATGATGGACTTCGTTCCACTAGTAAGGAATACAGGGATCTATTGTTAACAATGGGGGCAAGCAAAAAGGACTTATTCTTAAAACTTCAAGTACCATCTAGTGCCCCGCATTTCTTTTCTGGTTTAAAGGTAGCCGTTACGCTTAGTGTTATTGGTGCAGCTATCGGCGAATGGATCGGCGCACAAGCTGGATTAGGCTACTTTAGCAGAAGAATGATGACACAGTTTGATGGGGCAGGTGTCTTTGCGCCAATTGTCATATTATCGTCAGTTGGCATTCTTTTATTTCTGCTTGTTGTAGCATTAGAAAAAATTGTACTTAAATGGAGGAGAACAGAGTGAAAAAGATTTTATTGGTAGTAGTAAGTTTAGTAGTTGCGTTAATGACAGCATGTTCGAACAGTGAAAGCACTGCATCTAAAAAGACTGCAGAGGGAAATGGCGAAACAAAGGAATTAAAAGATGTCAGCATTATGCTTGATTGGTATCCTAATGCTGTCCATAGTTATTTATATGTTGCACAAGAAAAAGGATATTTTGAAGAGGAAGGAATTCAAGTTGATATTCAATTTCCTGCCAATCCAACTGATCCAATTAACTTAGCAGCAGCAGGGAAAGTTACCCTCGGAATTTCATATCAGCCAGATGTCATTATTGCCCGCGCTAATCAAAATGTGCAAATTAAGTCAGTCGGAGCGATTGTAAGATCACCTTTAAATCGAGTGGTTTTCAAAGCTGACAGTGATATTCAGTCCCCTAAAGATTTAGAAGGAAAAACAGTTGGTTATCCAGGTATCCCATTAAATGAATCACTTATCAGATCAATGGTGAAGGCGGATGGCGGTAATCCAGATCAAGTTAAAATGGTGGATGTAGGTTTTGAGCTGAATTCTTCAATCGTTACTGATAAAGTCGATGCAGTCATTGGTGCATATATTAACCATGAAGTCCCAGTATTGAAACATGAAGGTTATGAAACACGTAATCTTAATCCAACTGAATATGATATTCCTCCTTATAATGAATTAATTGCTGTTACAAGTGATAAAACATGGGATGAAGAACAAGTGAGTATTCAAGCGTTTTGGCGTGCAGCAACAAAGGGATATGAATTCACTGCTGAACATCCCAAAGAAGCATTAGATATTCTATTAAAACATCAGGATGAAGCAAACTTCCCATTAGTAGAAGAGGTAGAAGAGGAAAGTCTTGATATTTTGTTGCCATTAATGAAGTCTGAAGAGGGCTTTGGCAGCCAAAGTAAAGATCAATGGGAACAGACAATCGGCTGGATGAAGGATGCTGGATTAATTGACAATGAGCCTACTGTTGATGATATTTTTGTCAATATGACAGAGTAATTGAAGAAGCCTCTCTGAAACATAAAATAAGAAAAGACGTGTGAATTGTTCTTATTTTGTAAGAGTTTTTTTCTAGCGACCATTCCTTTGAAGAAGAAAAGGTCGCATATGAATTTCAAAAGAATGCACATACAATGTTAAGGATTAAAAAGATTAAATGAGAGTGATCTTTTGTTATTTAAAAGCAGCAGCGTAAGAATGGAATAAGTTTGAATTTATCAATACGTTGAACGCTACCGAATGAAACGCAATAAAATAAATAAAGCCACACTGTACAGAAGATCTTTTAACCTTCTAAACAGTGTGGCTTATTCAATACCTAAAAGCTGATCCTACGAATAGCTTGAGCTCATGCTCTAATTAGATTTTCAATTCAACCTTTGCAGCTTCACGAAGTTCCTCTATTTTAGGATTGAGCTTTTCTTGAGTTTTTTGTTGTTCAAGCTGCAGTTTAAGCTCTTCTTTTACGTCTTCAAATTTCTGTTTTTCTTTTGATTCTGTTTCGTTACTTGCCATTGAATCATAATATTCTTTAATCTCTTCTTCTTTTACTTCTTCAACCTTTAAATCATTTTTTACATATTTGCTATATTTAACAGTGTCAGAGATTTGTTTTTTAAGATTATCAAATGTAAGGTTATTTTCCTTCAATGCTTTTTCAAATTCTTCTTCATTTTCATATTGAGCTTTTAAGCCGTCTAGTTCTTTGTTAATCTCTTCATCGGTTGCTTTATAGCCTTTTTTATCGATCTCTTGCATGAGCAATGTTTGTCCAACAAGCCCTTCAAGGGTATAATCTTTAATTTGCTTTGCTATTTCATCTGTAGTAGGGTCTTGTCCCATTAGTTGAAACTGCATTTGTGAAATACTTAAAGCGTTATTATATTCGGCTCCTTTTAGTTCCTGGCCATTGACAACTGCAACAACCTGATCATCCTTTACTTTTTGCTTTTCAAGCTTTTTTTGCATTTCTTCAGGATCTACTGCAGCTTGTTCTTCTTTCTGTTTGGTATCAGATGCTTCATCAGTTTTTGCTTTGTCCTCATCGTTATTACATGCAGCAAGTGATAAAGCTAATAAACCGATTAATAATGTTAACAAGTATTTTTTCATTGTCGTTCTCCTTTCGCTATTAGGAAAAATACTATTTATCAAGACATGCATAGTTGGAATTGTATAACAGTTACACGTAAAATGAAAGGGATTAACTAATTAAATTGAGAGACTTTAATCAGTTTAGTTTTTTTGTCCCTACTTATTGTTAACGAGACTTATTACGAACAGACCATCACATATCTGTGGTTTTGTTGCCCATCGACGGATCTTTAGATACAGTTAATATTCTTTGAATCTCAAAGGGTTTGTAGCCTGTTAAAATGAGAATCGGACTTCCTAATTAGGGTAAGCCATACTCCATTTGCCGATATCCTTAAAACCAAGTCGCTTATATATTCGACCAGCCCTCGGGTTGTCATAAAACAAACAAAGTGATTTTCCTTCTGAAAGAAGCTCAAGGCATAATTCACTCATGACAATAGAAGCGAGTCCCTTTTGGCGTACATCAGGATGTGAACAAACGCCGACAACCATTCCTGAATATGTATTTTCTGCTGTTGTAGAGGCGAGTGAAATCACTTTTCCTTCATGATTTTCAATGTAAAATGAACGACCGGTATTCGTCTCAATTGTTCGTATGTAGCTTTGCTTAGCTTCAGGACCAAAATCAAATTCTTCGATTTGTACCTGAAGCTCAAACATTCTCTCGACATCCTTTAAAGAAGCTTTCTTTACAAGATAGTTATGTTCGACTTCATTTCTTATAGAATTGTTCTTTAATTCAGCAAAAAAAGTCTTTTTTACTTTTTGAAAGGGTATATGCTCTCCAATCTGGCTGACAAGCTCCTCTTTTCCTGAAACCATAACGAGGTCAGGGTCCTCTGTGATCACCTTAATGAAATTTTTTATATCAATCTTTGTTTTAGCATAAGGAATATAGGAATGCTGATAGCGCAGTAACACACCCTCTATTTCACCATTAGTGTCAAATTGGACATAAATATCTTGAAAGTCTGAATTATAACCAAAATTTTCAATGTCCCCAATAATAAAAAGATTCATTGCTCGTTCTTCTAATAAAAACTCAATGAGCTGTAAATGATCTCTTTCATCACATTTTCTAAACAATTCTTTTCCCTCCCTAAGATGAAAACGAACTAGCGGGGATAACGGCTCGTAAAGACCCGGTATGCCTCGTTAAGCGTATTACCGTCATTATACAAACGATTTGAAAAAGTGCAATACAAGGACACGCATGAATGATAAATATTTGTAGAATACATAAAAATTGGAAACCATATTTCTTTAAAATAACGGCTGAGAGGCGTTTTTACGGGGTGAGGCGCTTTTAGAAAGAAATAACTGTCAATGAGACCGCTTTAACTCACTAATTGGAAGATATACTCACAACTTAACTTTAGAACCTTGATTATGAAAATGATCGTGTTAGTATTGAATTGTTAAAAGAAATACGAACAAAAATACGAACGATATTGGAGAGATGAGATGCTACACGATAAAACAATTGCATTTTTAGGTGCAGGTTCTATGGCAGAAGCAATGATTTCTGGTTTGGTTAAGTCGGAGAAAATGAAGGCAAATCAAATCTTTGTGACAAATCGTTCTAATCACAAGCGATTAGGTGCACTTGAAAAAACATATGGTATTAACGGCGTTAACCAGAAGGAATTAAAATTAGATCAAATCGATGTTTTTATATTAGCGATGAAGCCAAAAGATGTCGATGGAGCACTTGATCACATAAGGGATCGTATCAAGCCACATCAACTTATAATGTCTGTCTTAGCAGGAATTACAACATCATACCTTGAACAGAACCTTCATTATGGCCAACAAATAGTCAGAGTGATGCCGAATACTTCCAGTACAATTGGAGAATCGGCTACAGCGATATCCCCAGGCCAAGAAACAGCCAATAAAAATATAAAATTAACAAAAGAATTGTTTAAATGTATTGGCAAGGTCTATGAAATTGAAGAAAAAAATATGGATATTTTTACAGGACTTGCGGGCAGTGGACCAGCGTATTTTTATTATTTAATGGAGCATATGGAGCAGGAAGGTGTTCATGCCGGCTTAGATGCTGAAACAACGAGACAAATTATTGCCCAAACAATTGTTGGAGCAGCAAAAATGATTCAAGATCAGGATAAAACCCCAACGGTTTTAAGAGAAAAAGTGACATCACCTAATGGCACAACTGCTGCTGGGCTAAATGCGCTTGAGGTACACGGTGGGGGAATTGCTATCTCCAAGGCTGTTGAGCATGCAACAAAGCGATCTAAAGAAATTAGTGATCAAATCCAAGAAAGCTTATTAGTTGGTTCTTCTAAACAAATAAGCTGATTCATATAAAATGTAGTGTATTGATAAGATAATAATGATTCAGGAGTGATAGTATGACAGCCCTTGAAAACGAGAAAAAACGGGTTGTAATAAAAGTAGGAAGCAGTTCATTAACAAGCAGACACGGGGAAATAAGCCGGAGAAAACTAGAGAAGCTAGCTGATGAAATCGCTATGCTAAAGGATGAAGGTCATGAAATTGTTTTTGTATCCTCTGGTGCTGTAGCAGCAGGTTATCGAAAACTTGGTTGTCTTAACCGTCCAACCTCTTTACCTGAAAAGCAAGCAGCAGCCTCTATCGGTCAAGGATTATTAATTGAAGCTTATTCAGAGATTTTTTTATCACACGGATATGTTGCCTCGCAAATATTAATAACGCGCAATGACTTCTCTGATGAAATCCGCTATCACAATGTTCGTAATACATTAAATGTCCTATTAGAACGTGGTATTATCCCAATTGTGAATGAAAATGATACTGTTACAGTTGATCGATTAAAGTTTGGTGATAATGATACACTTTCTGCAAAAGTCGCAGGATTAATTGAAGCAGATCAATTAATTATTTTATCAGACATTGATGGATTATATGATTCAGATCCTCGCAAAAACAAAGCAGCGAAATTACTTGAAAAAGTGGATGTGATTACTCCTGAAATTGAACAAGGTGCAGGTGGTTCAGGGAGTGTTGTTGGAACTGGAGGAATGAAATCTAAAATCGATGCTGTGAAAATTGCCATGGCATCAGGAATTACAACCTTTTTAGGAAAAGCCAGCATAGCTAATATTTTAGTAGATGCTGTAAACGGTATAGCAAGAGGGACATATTTTGACATCACAAATGAGACGAAAAATTTAAATCAAAAAAAGCAGTGGATTGCGTTTCATTCAGGTCCTGAAGGTGAACTGGTTATTAATCAACATGTTAGAAAGTCTATTGCCGATCATAATTCTAGTATTTATTCTTCGGATATTATTGAAGTAAAAGGACAATTTCCTAAAGGTGCCGTTATACAAATTATTGATGTTGCAGGAGAAAGAATCGGCTTAGGCGTTGTTAATTATTCACATGAAGATTTAGAGAAAGTAAGGGAACTGGATAAGGAAGTTGAAGACTTAGTTGTTGTCGATTGTGATGACTTTGTTTGTGAACTTGAACTGTCCTTACCTGTTGGAATATAAAACCACACAATATGATATTTTAAGACCCAAACCAATGTGATGAAATGTTTGTTGGTTTGGGTCTTTTTTGTGGTTTCCAGAAATAAACCTATTAATTTAGAAAATTGCTTTATTAAAAACTATTGACTCATACTCTATTAATGTTATAATCTTTATCATACCATGTTAGGAAATCTAACACAAAGTAGGTGATGACATGAAAAAAATTGAAGCAATTATTAGACCGCAGAAAATTACAGAGACAATTAAAGAGTTGAAAAATATTGGCATTACAGGATTTACGGTTTCTCAAGTTGTTGGAAGAGGGAAGCAAAAGGATACAAAGGGTGTTTATCGCGGGAAAAATTATCATGTAACCCTGCATCCTAAAATTAAACTTGAAATTGTTTTATCAGATCATATGGTTGATCGAACAATAAAAACCATCATCACATGTGCTCAAACAGGTGAAGATGGAGATGGAAAAATATATGTATATCCAATCCTTGAAGCGTACAACATTCGAACAGGTGAACCGGATGTAACAATCGATGATGTTACCATAAGTGAGGGAAGATAAGATGGAATTAATTCATTTAAATACAGTATGGATCGTTATCGCTGCCGCAATGGTTTTATTTATGGAAGGCGGCTTTAGTCTATTAGAAGCTGGACTAGTTAGAACAAAAAATGCTGTCAACGTGACAATGAAGATATTTGTCGATTTAACAATCGGTGCATTAGCTTTTTGGTTATTCGGATTTGGCATTATGTTCGGCCAGGATGCTTTTGGGTTTATTGGGACTAGCCTTTTTGGAAATCCAGAAAACATTTCATTAGGAATAGAACTTCCAAGCGAAGCGTTCGTTCTCTTTCAGATGGGTTTTGCAATAGCGTGTGTCTCCATTATTTCAGGAGCTGTTGCGGAACGAATGAATTTTAAAGCATATATTATAACAGCTGCACTTATCACATTAATTATTTATCCACTATCAGGACATTGGATTTGGAATGGTGATGGGTGGTTAGCTAAGCTGGGTATGAAGGATTTTGCTGGTTCAGCAGCTATTCATGCAGTTGGCGGGTTTGCAGCATTAGCGATGGCTAAGATTTTAGGTTCAAGGAAGGGAAGATTCAATTCAGATGGAAGTGTAAATGTGTTTGCGCCAAGTAATATTCCTTTAGCATCATGTGGTGCATTCATCTTATGGTTTGGATGGTTCGCGTTTAATAGTGGAAGTACGCTAGATGCCTCAAATGCTTCATTAGCCTCGATCGCTATCAACACGATGCTGGCTGGTGCGAGTGGCGGAACAGTCACACTTCTGATGACGATGAATAAGTTTGGAAAAGCAGACCCAAGTATGACGATTAATGGTGTTCTATCAGGTTTAGTAGCAATTACAGCTGGTTGTGCATTTGTTGATCAATGGAGTGCGATCATCATTGGCGGGGTAAGTGGAGTGATTGTGATCTATGCAACATTACTAATTGATAACATGAAAATTGATGACCCGGTTGGAGCTGTCGCAGTACATGGTTTTAATGGAATATTTGGTACGATTGCTGTAGGATTATTTGATACAACTGCAGGTCTTTTCACTACTGGTCAGTTTTCATTATTAGGTGTTCAACTTTTAGGAGCGCTAGTTGTCGCTGTTTGGGGATTAATAGGTGGTACATTCATTGCAAAAGTAGCAGACGCAACCGTTGGTTTACGTGCTACTGAAGAGGAAGAAGAAGAGGGCCTAGATATGTCATATCATGGTATTCCTGCTTACAATGAATTAGAACGGTTTACAGATTTTCCGACAAGTCTGTACAATTTCGAAGAATCAACTGGCATTACAGTAGCCCGTACGGAACAAAAGCAGGTAATTGGTATGAATAGTTTACACGAATAAATATCCAAAATAAAAGGAGCTTGTTATGAACAAGCTCCTTTTATTATTTACCCAAATTACTATGATGTTTAGCGTAACCGAAATAGATAATTAATCCAATACCAATCCAAATAACAAAGGCTATCCATGTGATTAAAGGTAAACTTGTCATTAAATAAATACATAATAAAGCACTAATCGCCGGCAGTATCGGAACGAAAGGTACTTTAAATGCTCTTTTTAAATGCGGGTGGCTTTTTCTAAGCACGATCACTGCAAGGGAAACCGCTGTAAAGGCTGCTAATGTTCCGATGTTGACAAGATTCGCTAGTGTCGTTAAATCGATAAAGCCAGCGATTATTGCAGCGATGAAGCCTGTCATCCAAGTATTTTGAAAGGGCGTTTTAAATGTGGGATGGATGTTAGAAAGTTTTTTTGGTAATAGTCCATCACGGCTCATTGCGAAAGAAACCCTAACTTGTGCATACATAATGACAAGGAGAACAGTCGTAATTCCTGTAATTGCCCCGACAGAAATAATTCCAGCAAGTGAGTTTTGTCCAACAAATTGCAGGGCAAAGGCTACTGGATCAGCGACATTAAGTTGAGTGTATGGAACCATACCGGTTAAAATAAATGACACAGCAATGTATAAGATTGTACAAATTGCTAATGACGAGATAATGCCTATCGGAACATCCCGTTGAGGTCGTTTCACTTCCTCGGCAGCTGTTGCGACTGCATCAAAACCAAGGTAGGCAAAGAAAACTGTTGCAGCCCCTGTAATAATTCCTTCAAATCCGAATGGAGCAAAAGGCGTCCAATTTTCAGGCTTCACATAAAATACTCCTGTCACAATGAAAATGATAATGACAGCTAGTTTGATAAATACCATAATATTGTTGACTCGTGAACTTTCCTTAATTCCTCGTGATAACAAAGCAGTTATAAGGAAAATAATGATAATCGCTGGCAAATTGACGATTCCACCTGTGCCAGATCCTGGAGCAGAGGTAAGAAGTGCTGGTAGATGAATGCCAAATCCTGCAAGAAGTGCTTGGAAATAAGCTGACCAGCCAGTAGCAACAGCAGAGGTTGCTAGTAAATATTCCAGCATTAAATCCCACCCTATTAAGAAGGCAAAAATTTCACCAAGTGTTGCATATGAGTATGTATATACACTCCCGGAAACAGGGACAGATGAAGCGAATTCAGCATAACAAAAAGCAGCAAGTCCACATGCAATACCAGACAATATAAATGAAATAATGAGGGCTGGACCTGCAGATTCTGCTGCAACAACTCCCGTTAAAACAAAAATACCAGTTCCGATAATAGCTCCAACGCCTAGTAAAGTTAAATCCAGGGCGCTAAGTGACCGCTTAAGTGTTTTTTGATTACTTTGCTGGATTAGTTGGTTAATCGATTTTTTTCTAAATAGTGAGCTCATAAATCCTCCAAGACATAGATGTTAATCAATGTGCAAATTGTAGTATATTGTCGAATTTTCTGAATGTCAACTATATTTATTAAAGGGAGAGTGTTAGGTTGTAGTATTAACAAACAATAATAGGAGCATTCAAAATAAGAATGTCTATTAGGAGAACACAATAAAACGAATAGATAAGCTAATGGGAGAAAGAAGATGAAAAAAGATCAAAAGAATAGCAAGGATTCTATTCTTAAAACCATCCTGTTGGAGATTCGAGACTCAATCTAATTTGAATTAATGTGGAGCATGATTTCTTTTATTCCAGAATTTATTGTCCTCATATTTATTAACAACTAACAAATGTTGATGAAGTAAAAAAGGCTTGAGAGTTTAATCTTCTCAAGCCTTTTTGTTCACGTTTATTTGATTGTAAAATAAAGAATGCAATCTGTCTTCAATTATTATCACACTACAATCGACATCATTAATCCAAGGTATGCCGCAACAACAAATAGAACAGCAAATGATAGAGCAACCCAAGGAATAAGTTTTTTATAAAAACTTATGACGATCATAGCTAAAAACAACAATGAGATGATCAATAATAGCAATCCGTCAAGCACAAGTGAAAACTGAACAGTTAATGGTGCAACAACCTCATGTCCTAGTATTAACTCTACCCAAAAAGCTCCACCTTCTTGAATGACGGTTGCATTAACTTGGTGTGGAGGTGGTAATGTACCTAAAACACCAGTAATAAAAAAGACAATCATAAGGATAACTGTTTCAGCCTGTACCCATTTTTTTGCATCAAAATCTGAGTCCTTTTTTGATTTTCTTGATAAGAAGCCATTGATAAGAGCAAATGCTAAAACAGGAATAATGCTTAGATGCTTTAAGAGAAGCATTTGTCCATATGGTAAAACCCAGGCATTAGCATAATCTTTCGGTTCAACGACAAAAAACATCAGGAATATGCCGCTTATTGTTGTTAGTAAAAACAGCCCAATGGATAGCGGTGTAAACCATCGTAAAAAGGGATGCCAATTTTCAATCGTTCTCGCCGACCAACCAACATGTAGAAGGACTCCGACCCATATCGTTATGGCTAAGAAATGAAGAGTATGTGAGAATAGTCCAGGCCACAAATCAAGTGTTGATGAATGGCTTGCATACCCTACTGAAAGAATCATGAATACTAAAAATAGTGCTTGTAAATATTTTGAACCTTCAACATAAATAATCATCCATAAAAAAATCGCTGCAAAACTACCATACAACCAGGCAATACCGACTTGAAATTCAGTTAAGATCGAATATGCCCGTAAACTGAAGATTCCTTCCGTTGAAAAAAATGAGATGACTTGCAGAACTGGAAAAAACGAGACAATGATGATACCTAATACAGCAAGTAATAAACTTTGTTTCGATACTTTGATCATTGGCTTATTTGCAGGAGGTACAAATTGTAGCACAATCGCTCCTGCCAAATAAGAATAGAGCATGTATGAAACATATTCTGTAATTGGGATTAGCTGATTCATCATTTACCTTTTTTACGGAAAAGAATCCATAGTCCTGCAGCTAATAGGATGACTAATACAATGATCGAAATCAATGATATGAGTGAACTGTTGTCTTTTTCAGTTTCACCTTCTTGTTTCGTATCTATTTGTTTATCCTCTTTTTGTACAGTGTTTTCTTGATCAGATTTCTCTTCCGTATCGCCTGTAGTATCTGTATTTTTTTGGACATTCTCTCCCGTTTCGGCCTCTGGTTTGTTAATAGTAAATGGAATATCACCTGTCATAAGATGTCCGTCTGTAGAAGCTATTTTCCAAATTAATGTGTAGCTTCCATTTTCAAGTGGTGATGATACATCACCGGAAATCTTCTTTTCTTCAATTGAAATATGTTCTAACGGTATTTCTTCTTGATCGTGAATTAATGTTAATGATCCTTGATTTTCAATTTGCCCGGCAAACTCTACACTTAGTTCACTAAGCTCTTCTGTAATAATTTCACCTTCATTTGGATTTGAGTTTGAAACAGTTGTATGTGCTAATGTTACGAACGGAATGGCTAAAAACAACCATGTGAGCATCATTATTTTCTTCATTTTATCACCCTTAATCTATGTATTATCTACCTTTATCGTCCTTCATTGTATCATTTAATCATTCCTTCATTTTTAACAATTTAGCAAACAAATAATGAAAATAAGAATTATTCCCAAGAACTGTGCGAATGCCCTTACGCAAAAGCCCTACCTTTCATATTGTAAAAGTACAACGAATGGGAGGTGTTTTTTATGAGTGTTGAAACTCCAGGTTGTGGCTATGGCGGTGGTTTTGCATTAATTGTTGTATTATTCATCCTGCTAATTATTGTAGGTGCGGCTTTCATTGGTTGCTAAAAAGAAGATAAACAAATTTTAATAACATTTTAATAAGGAGGAGTTAATATGAATCACAGCCATGGATATGGTGGTTATGGTTGCTGTAACTACGGTTACGGTGGTGGATATGGATATGGTGCAGGTAAAGTATTTGCGTTAATTGTTGTATTGTTCATTCTATTAATTATCGTTGGCGCGGCTTGGTTATAAAATCGCCTATAAAAAGGGGTCTGACAAAGAGTCAGACCCTATTTTTTCTGTTTGGAAAGTTTATTACCTTGAACATGTTATTTCAAAAAATAAAACCTCTTCAGAAACACCAATTAACGAGTTGACCAAAATGAAAAAAATACGTACAAGGTATTGCTGTCTTAGGTACAACGTTATAACGAGGCAATCAATGAAGTCTTATTAAGATGTTTTTTTCTCCTGGTCATTAATATGTATGAGCGAATTTCTTTTAATCCAGTATTTAAAGCTATCTAATGGAAAAACACCTCGTCGCTTTGAATTGTTCATTTGAATCACAACGATTCCATCAGAAATTTCTACGATTTTTAATTTGTCAGAATTACTTATGTTAGGAATAAAACTACCTTTCAATTCAAACTCCATGTTGTTGTATAAATCCATTATCGTAACACCTTCCAATTTTTATTCATGTTGAATGATACACAATTAAATTATCCAAATTTCCATTAATTATCCATTCCTGAAAGATGAAAGAGGATAAAAGGGTTTTGTTTATCTCGCATTGAATAAATAAGATTGCAGCTTCTCATAAATAGTAAGGTGGGCTTACCTCATGTATAAAATAGTGGAAATGAAAAAAGTGAATATAAAGAAATACAAAACATAGTTTACTAAATAAGACGATGGTTGATAGGAAATGAAAAAATCAATGAAAGTAGTAGTAAAGAAAGATTTTCATTTTGAAAAAATATATAATTTTCGAGATATTGGAGGAGTGCAAACAGAGGACGGGCGGAATGTTCGCTCTGGTATATTGTACCGATCTGATGATTTATCATGATAGTCAGGATTTAACACACCGCGGTCTCTTCCGGCTTTTAGTAGGACATTCAAAGGAAATTGATTTTGAGAAAATGATGAAGAAGTTTTATCATTGTATGATTATGACCGCAGAGCCGTTAATAGGACCAAGAAAGAAGAAGATCGAACGATTCGTTTCATGAGTCTTTATCCAAATAACCACAGAGAGAATGAAAAGTGAATCGTTCCTATTTAGAGGGTGTATTAAAAGATATCGTAAAGAATTATGGGTCTGTTGAGAACTATTTTATTGAAGGATGTGGAATTGATAAAAGGATATTAAATCGTCTGCATCTGAGGCTGCTTGAGTAGCTCAAATAGGTTGTAAGGGATGAGGTAACAGGAGTTGGAATAGAATCTTCAAAAAGCATAAATAAGGGAACCAATACGTATGAACCATACCCCCCTGTTCGTCGTGCAAGTTATAATTTGTTACAATATTGCTATGTAATGCCTACTTTTGAAAGGAGTACATTTATGAAAACAACAACGTCTGAAACCATTCAGCTAATAAAAGAACTTGTTGAAATACCTAGTCCTTCAGGAAATACGAATCAAGTGATTACTTTCGTAGAAAATTATTTAAAGAATACCGAAGTAGAAATGAAACGTAATCACAAGGGTGGCTTAGTTGTCACAATTCCGGGTGAGGATAACAATCAGCATCGTATGTTAACAGCACATGTAGATACATTAGGAGCGATCGTAAAGGAGATAAAATCAAGCGGAAGATTAGCGATCGATTTAATTGGCGGATTTAATTACAACTCCATTGAAGGGGAGTATTGCCAAATTGAAACATCGAATGGAAAAACGTATACTGGCACGATCCTAATGCACCAAACATCTGTACATGTTTATAAAGAAGCAGGAAAATTAGAGCGCAATCAAAAAAATATTGAAGTAAGAATTGATGAAAAGGTACATAATGCAGAAGATGTTCGTGAACTAGGGATAGAGGTAGGGGATTTTATTTCATTTTATCCAAGAGTGGAAATCACACCAAGCGGTTTTATTAAATCTCGTCATTTAGATGATAAGGCAAGTGTTGCAATTTTGCTCCAACTGATCAAACGAATCACAAATGAAGAAATAAAACTCCCATACACAACCCATTTTCTTATTTCCAATAATGAAGAAATTGGGTATGGCGGCAACTCAAACATCCCTCAAGAAACCGTTGAATATGTAGCGGTAGATATGGGGGCAATTGGAGACGGTCAGGCAACAGACGAATACACCGTTTCGATTTGTGCAAAGGATGCTAGTGGTCCATATCATTATGGGTTAAGGAAAAAACTGGTAGAATTGGCTAATCTCAACAATATTGAATACAAAATTGATATTTATCCATATTATGGTTCAGATGCATCGGTAGCTATTCGGGCTGGTCATGATATCGTCCACGGTTTAATTGGACCTGGGATTGATGCTTCACATGCCTTTGAACGTACACATTGTACATCTATCGAACATACGGCAAATTTACTTTATTTTTATGTGAAATCGAAAATGACCTATTAATTTTTTAATGAAAAAAGGCGAAGGTATGGAAACTCTCCAATACTTCGCCTTTTTCTATGATCGATTCATAACGAAATACATCGTAATTGATTCTCCTAGGTGAAATGCAGAGAATTGGAAAACCATACCAGAGGGAAACGACCTATTATTATTTCACGTAACAAATAATTCCTTCATCATCATCAAGAACAAGATCAAGAGCTGCAGAAAAAGGATCGATTTTCATGACTGTATCAAGCCAAAAGCGAAGAGCTTCAATAATATTTGCAGTTATAAGGACCTGCTTTCGGTCACTCACGTAGGCTTCAGCAGAAAACCCATAATCATCATCAAACATGAGCTCGACTTCAACTTCTTGAGGTTTTATTTGTCGTTTATGTGCAATGTGTAAACATAACGCATTGACAATATCCTGCTCAGAAATTTTTATTTTCCCCATACAGTATCTTCCTCTGATTTACGTTTCTTTTTAAAATAAATAAATAGTTTGCGAATAATAAAGATTACAGCAAAAATAGCAAAGAGATTAATAAGTAACCCGATAATTGAGCCTAAAATACCAAGATTACCAAGCAATCCGCCTAGCAATAAACCTGCTAAACCACCCAAAAATAATCCTTTCATAATTCCGCCGGTCTTTGATTTTGCCGTTGTCGTACTTTTTGTAGTAGTAGATGATTTTTGTTGTGTATCATCTTTTTTAAACAATGAAGGGCTATTATTGTTTGTTGTATTTGAGTTAAAAGATTTTTTACCAGATTTGTAGCCCTTTGCATGTACTGTTGATATCTGATCGCCAAGCATAAAGCCGCCAACAGGTGTGAACAGTAATGTTAGTACAAGCATTGCAGAAAATAATTTCTTGAACATGTTGTCATTTCCTCCTCTAATAGATGCATCAATAGTAATTGATATATTGCTGACAATAGTATTACGTATAGAAAAAAGAAAGGTTTCATTTCATGATAAACTTTTTTCTATATCTTATATAGTAGAGATTTTTTATAGATAGGGCAATAAGTTTGATTTTATAAGAGTTGAATGTTAATCGGACGTTATCGCCATTATCAACATTATGATTTAACAAAGCTTTTAGAAAAAGTAAGAGTTAATCGATGAGAGTTTTATTTCTTAGATTAATAGTTTAATAATGATTTAGTTCGGGAATAGAACAACTAACATAAATAACAAAAACATTGGAGGTAATAAAAATGAGACAAGATATCATGGTTGAAGAAAATCAAAATAAAAGTAAATTAGTAACAGGTATGATTATTGGAGGTGCCATTGGAGCATGTATTACTTTGCTTGATAAAAATACAAGAGAAACTGTTGCTACAAAGGCTGTTGATTTGAAAGATACGTCGAAAAATGTTTTCACACATGTGAAAGAAAATCCTAATGAAGTTAAGGATCAAATCATGGAGCAAGTAAAGCAAGCGACAGATACATTAAAAAACACAATGCAAGAGGCAAAACAATTAATCGAACGTATTAATTCTGATGTTGTCATAAACGCAAAAGAAATCTCAAGTGATGCTGTTAGTTTTGCGGAGGATGCGAAAGAAGAGTTAAGAGATATTCAAACAAATATGAAGGATACAGGCTCAAAGCTAATTGAAACAAGTCAAGAACAGGAGACACAATCTAACAATCAAATGAATAAACAATTTAATTAATGTCATAATCAAAGGCAAAAAATAAAAAATGGAGGGATATTCATGGATCAATCAAATGAAACAAATCAATCAGAACAGCTTAATAAGGTGGAAAGAGCTGTTAACGGTTTGAAGCAAGAAGAAAAGGATGAAATCCTTTCAAATTTTGAAGGATTCAAGGAATTCCTTGGAAACAAGGTAGCATTAGGTAAGAAAATGGGACTAACTGAGGAGCAGCTTGCACTTGCGACTCAGAAGGTAGCGGGATATTTAGCGGAACATGAAGCACCGCGCAATCGTGAGGAAAAGCTGCTTCAAGAACTTTGGAGGGCTGGATCTGAAGATGAGCGTCATATGTTATCACATATGTTAGTGAAACTTGTTAAGTATTAAGTGGGATACATCTTCATTTAAAAATATAGTCATATCTATTTTCTAAAAGAGGTTTGCCCTTTGTGGTTAACCTCTTTTTTGAACAGAACGGTGGGGGAGCAATGGAAAAGCTTAAAGAGATTTTAAAGAGAAAAACAACTTGGGTCATTCTGCTATTTGTCATCCTCTTTTTTAGTGTAAATTTTTATCATACAAACAAATCTTTACCAAATGGAGTTGCATATGAAGGACAAACGCATATGGTGAAAGATGTGGAGTTTTTATATGATCTTACCTACCAAGATGCTCATGGTGAAACGAGGATGAAACAAGAGATTTTCAAGGAGATTTTTAAAACAATTGAAAAAGCAGAGGAATTTATTGTCATCGATATGTTTCTTTTAAATGGTTATACAGATGATGATGATAAGTATCCTAACATAAGTAAGATTTTAACGAAAAAAATCATCGAACAGAAAGAGAAAAATCCACATCTAAAAGTACATATCATAACTGATGAAATCAATACGACATACAATTCACATAAAGTGGAGCTGTTTGAAACGCTAAAGAAACATGGGGTCCCTATCACCTATACTGATTTAAATAAGTTAAGAGATCCTAATCCATTATACTCAGGACTATGGAGAGTTGCCCTTCAATGGTTTGGACAGGAGGGAATTGGTTGGTTGCCAAACCCGTTAGCTGAAAATGCTCCAAAGGTAACGGTAAGATCTTATGTAAAATTACTTAATATTAAAGCAAATCATAGAAAAGTTATTGCAACAGAAGATGAAGCGATTATTTCATCAGCAAACGCTCATGATGCTAGTGGATATCATGCGAATATTGCCTTTAAAGTAAGTGGTCATGTTATCGGTGATATCCTTGAGTCAGAACAGGCAGTTGCTAGTTTTTCAGGATCTGATCGTCTTCCAAATTTGGAGGATAAGAAATCTGGTGGAGGCGAAATTGCGATCCAGTTATTAACGGAAGGAAAAATACAAAAGCATATCATAGAAGCAATCAGTGCGACAAAAAAGGGTGAAACGATTTGGCTTGCCATGTTTTATTTAGCAGATGCGGAAATCCTAGAAGAATTAAAAGCAGCTGCAGAAAGAAATGTAAAAATTAATATCATTCTTGACCCAAACCAGAATGCATTTGGATCTGAAAAAATAGGACTGCCGAATCTGCCTGTTGCAGCAGAATTGATGAATCTAGCAGAGGAGAATATAACAATCCGTTGGTATAATACAGGGAAAGAGCAATTTCACTCTAAATTGATTTATGTTGAAAAAAATAAAGAGTCGGTTATTATAGGTGGTTCCGCAAATTTCACTGAGAGAAATTTAGATAATTACAATCTTGAAACAAATCTAAAGATTGTGGCACCGAACCAATCAGAAGTAGTGAAAGAAATAGATGACTATTTCCATCGTTTATGGACAAATGAAGATGGAGTTTTTACAGCTGATTATGAAAAATATCAGGATAAATTACCAGTTTTTAAATATGTTCTATATTTAATGCAAAAACTTTTTCGTTTTACAACTTATTAAAACTAGTATTGCGTTTTATTCTATAGAAAAATAAAAAAGGCTGATATGGATATGTTATCCACTTTCAGCCTTTTTTCGTTCGATTTTTGGTTTCGTTATTTGCTCTGCTTCAATAATATAACGTTGAGGTGCCGGCCCTATAAATGTAAAGGGATAGCAAGTCGTTAACGTTAATGTGCTTCTTGGCTTTGGTACAATCACCGTTTCATCGTCTTTATCAACAATACGAATTTTTTTGATTTTGTATATATAATATGTTCCGAGTCTCTCGACAATAAGTTTGTCACCAACAAGTAACCGGTCCAGATGACGAAAAAACGTATCGCGATGCCCAGATAATACAGTATTGCTCTTTTCTCCAGGTAAAGCGGTGCCTTTCACATGGCCGATTCCTTTTATTAAAATCTGCTCACTTTCTCCATGGAAAATAGGAAGAGTTTGCTTTAGCTTTGGGATGGATAAAGTCCCTATCTTTTCACCATCTTCTGGATAAGGAGCAAGAACGGGTTGGATAATCTCTGCTTTTTTTGCCTCAGCAGACGAGGTTTGCTCTATTTTGATTTTATCAACAGATTGTACTCCGATCATAATCCAATAAGCATGATAACTAAAAACAAACAAGCCAATTACAATAAAACCAATTGAAAGGAAAGAAATTATTTTTTTCATTAAGTAACCTTGTGAATTCTTTTTGAAAACATAAATACAATTATACCGAGGCCGATTAATAAAAGTCCAAATAACATATTTGCCCATAATGTTGAAGCAGTGTTTGGCAATTTGTTATGGAATAGGGTTGTAAGCTCACCAGCTAAATCTCCAACTTCAGCAAATTCCTTTCCTGATTGGAAGAGAAAATCAGACATAAGCATTTCCTCTGACATCTGCATATCCAAAATAAGACCGCCGTTTGTATGATATAGTTGGATTAATAGAACATTTCCATATAATTCTTCCATATTGATGAGTTCTTTAAATGTTACAGGAGTTTCAACACCGCTTCGATTAACCAAATAAAATTGAGGTTCCAGCTTTAAAATGCCCATCATATCTTGTAAAACGGAGACTAATTCATCTTGTTGTGCTTCTGTAAGTTCTGTTGTTTCATCAATCATTAGAAATGGATCTAATCGAGTTATGATTCCTTCCATTTGTTGTTCGAGAGGTTCTTGATCAAGCTCCATAAAATGAGTAAATAATGAATCTACTTCTGCATCAGTTAGCCCGATAAGCGCCATAAATTCTTCAAGTTCAGCCATTTCTTCGTCATGGCCTAAATAAAAGCTGAGGGCGATATCAAGATCTTCAATAAAATAATAGTCATCCAAAGTTTCTCCAAACTCTGCTAAAATCGTGTCCATCTCAGGTCTTGTTAATTCATATTGGAGAAGTAAATCAGCTAAATTCTCATTTGTTATAGGTGTACCAAGCATATCTTTTAGATCTTCTATTGTTTCAAAATCATCAATTGTAAGCTCATAATAACCTAGATAGTCTGTCAGATCATTCATCGTCCAGTCTAATTCAGATAACAATTGATCTAGTTCATTTTGTGGCGGAGCAGCAAAAGATGTCTGCTGAACAAAGAACAAAAGGACAATACTTATTAAAAATGCTTTTTTCATACTTCCAATCCTCCAAATAATCATGTCTATGAGGGTATTATTTGAAAGATTATATAAATTATTCCAAGAGGATGTTTGTTTGCTAAAGTTAGGAGTAGAGGGGGGTGTTTATGAATCTATTAATAGGTGCTGTTAAACCACATCATACGCATTATTATTTATTGAAATCTTCGGATGCAAAAGGTCATTATCATGTTGTGAAGGGTATTGTAAGAGTAATCAATGGGAATCGTTTAGATCGCCATATTCACATGTTTAGAGGCATTACTACTCTTGATAACCGCCATTATCATCGTTTTTATGGAAAAACAGGTCCTGCTATTCCTTTGGAAGGTGGAGGGCATTATCATTTGATAGATGAGAGGACATTTTATAATTATGATGAACCGCTCGAGGCACAATTCGGCGGAGTGATTTACGGAGAGCATGATCGGCCAAAACATGAACATCGATTTAGCGGCAAAACAATTGATATAATAGGGTATGACCCATTTTTTAAATCATTTTTATAATGAAGGAAATATCCCCACCTTAATCCAAGTATGTAAATAAGGTGGGGGAAAGATAAATAAAAGCAAAGTTATGTGACTTTATTTGTAGATAACAGATCCGCCGTCAATAAATTCCTTTGCTTTTTCCTTTAAGCCATTTTCTAGCATTTCTTGTTCGGAAAAATTGCCGTTCGTTGCCATTTGTCGAATATCTTGAGAAATTCTCATTGAACAGAATTTTGGCCCGCACATTGAACAGAAATGGGCTGTTTTTGCTCCTTCAGCAGGTAATGTTTCATCATGATATTCAAGAGCTTTTTCTGGATCCAGGGAAAGATTGAATTGATCATGCCATCTGAATTCAAATCTTGCTTTTGAAAGGGCATCATCACGATTTTGTGCGCCTGGATGTCCTTTTGCTAAGTCAGCCGCATGTGCAGCAATTTTATACGCAATAACACCTTCGCGTACATCATCTTTATTTGGTAAGCCAAGATGTTCTTTAGGTGTAACATAGCAAAGCATCGCTGTGCCAAACCAACCGATCATCGCTGCACCAATTGCAGATGTTATATGATCATAGCCTGGTGCAATATCTGTTGTTAATGGACCTAATGTATAAAAGGGTGCTTCCTTACAGATTTCCTGCTGTTTATCGACGTTTTCCTTTATTAAATGCATCGGTACATGACCAGGGCCTTCTATCATGACTTGAACATCATATTTCCAAGCAATTTCTGTTAATTCACCTAGTGTTTCTAGTTCAGCAAATTGTGCTTCATCATTGGCATCGGCAATAGAACCAGGTCTTAACCCATCACCAAGTGAGATAGAAATATCATATTTCGTTAAAATCTCACAAATTTCATTGAAATGTGTGTAGAGAAAGTTCTCCTTATGATGAGCAAGGCACCATTGTGCTAAAATAGAACCGCCTCGTGATACAATTCCTGTTGTACGTTTTGCTGTAAGTGGTATATATCGAAGCAGCACGCCAGCATGAATAGTAAAATAATCAACACCTTGTTCAGCTTGTTCAATTAGTGTGTCTCGATATACTTCCCATGTTAAATCTTCAGCAATACCGTTCACTTTTTCTAAAGCCTGGTAAATAGGTACCGTCCCTACAGGAACAGGAGAGTTACGAATGATCCATTCTCTCGTTGTGTGTATGTCCTTACCAGTCGATAAGTCCATAATATTATCAGCACCCCAGCGAGTTGCCCATGTCATCTTTTCCACTTCTTCTTCAATCGATGAGGAAACAGCGGAATTTCCGATATTTGCGTTGATCTTTACATGAAAATTCTTTCCGATAATCATTGGTTCACTTTCTGGATGATTGATATTAGCAGGGATAATGGCACGTCCTGCAGCTACCTCTTGGCGAACAAATTCAGGTTCCATAGACTCTCTAATCGCAATAAATTCCATCTCAGGAGTGATGATTCCTTTACGAGCATAGTGAAGCTGTGTGACGCTTTTTCCTTCTTTGGCCACTATTGGTTTTATATGTTGTGATGGAAATACTTCTAAATTTGTTTGCTTCTTCGTCAATTTATAGCCATTATCTTCAGGCTTTACAGTACGACCTTCATATCGTTCCACATCGTTTCGAGCTAAAATCCATTTCTCTCTTATTCTTGGCAGCCCTTTTCGAATATCAATTTCAGCGGTTACATCAGTATAAGGCCCGCTTGTATCGTATACTCTTATAGGTGGATTTGTTTCCTCACCATATGTATTTTTTGTTGGACTTTGAGAAATTTGCCTTACTGGTACTTTAACATCAGGGGTACTTCCTTGAACATAAACCTTTTTACTTCCTGGAAATGGCTGTTTGATATTAATTTTCATGATACTCCTCCTCATAAGTGAATGAACATGAATTCTTTCAGAAACAGCGAAAGGCAAAATAAAAACGGATTCTGATATTCAGAACCCGTTTGGAGTAGGTAATAACTGTAAAAAGGAACGAAGAAATGTCCTTTTAACAACTGTTACTACTTCCCTACGCTGGTATCATCCAGATCAGGTTCAAAGGGTCAAAGAACTTCAAGCGCGTTCTTCTCTCAGTCCAAGCTAATGGACTCCCCTAGTAGAAAATGGTATTAAGTTAAAATCAGTACTAACTATAACATAATTACTCTGCTAGTCAATGAAATATTTTTAAAATTTTTATTTTTGATCTTTTTGAACTAGAGAGAATTGAAAACGTAAGAGAAATAAGAGTTTTGACTTTATAGCTAAGAATCTATCATTGTTTTGCCTGATTATAAAGCTTTAACATTCTTTCTTTCCATTCTAAAGCAAGTTCATCGATCGAGAGAATGGATTCTATTTGGGAAAGATCCTTTTTATTAAAAAAGTATGTATGATGAATGGCTGCAATCGAAATTTCTTTAGGATGCTTTTTAAGTAATGTTATTGCAGAATCTGAAGTAATTGTGCCTTCCTGTAATACGCGAAAGAAATATCCAGTATAACCCACTTCAACAATTTTACTTAATAGTGTGTTAATGTTTGCATGTTTATTAATCGTTGAACATGGAAACCTGCCTTGTGATACTTGTAAAATTGCTGTACCAATTTGAAACACATCGCCAATACAGACATCTTTTTCTTCCATTGCGGTTGGTGTAAGATTCTCGCCAAATGCAGCATTTGGTAGACTTCTTCCATAAAGCTTTTCCCAATGTGCATAGTGTTCATATGGATAAACACATATAACTCTTTCGCTTCCGCCATGAAACTCATGATTTTCAACATCATCACCATCAACACGATGAGATAAAACCTCTAGTTTATCAACTTGTTTTTTTGAAATTCCAGAACGGTACTCTGTTCCGTTATAGGAGAGTGTTTTTGGCGTCCCTTTACTTAACCATATAATTTTTGCTGTCATATCGATCACATCCTAATTAGATTCCGATTTGGCATAAAAGTGCCACTAATTAATAATATGGAGAAATGGAGTTAGATTACAAGCCAAACATTTTAAAAAGCTATTCATATAAGAGGGGGGGTGTCTGATCAACGGCTAAAAAAATACATCAATAATGAATAATTGATGTACATGATCATACGATATGGCTTTTTTCAGGCTCTTTATCTTGTAGGAATGAATTTTCTTCATTCATTTTTATATTTAGCAAGTGATCCAGGTGTTGACTTGCCATTATTGTTCGATGAAGTGTAGCCCGTTTTCTTTTGTGATTTTTATCATTTGTTACCGGTATTCTTTAATTACAACATCAATCGTTTTCATAATGAACGCCTCGCATTAAACTTTACATAGTGGAAAAGTCCTGGTAATACAATTATCGGATTTTTTTACCTATAGTAAGGTTAATTGCGAAAATTTTTAAGTGGTTTTTAATGAAATACTATATACAGTGTTTCATTCTGAATGAGAAAGGTAGATATTGAATGTGGTATTGGGAGGGAATATAGGAAATGGTAAGTCTAATCAAACTGAATATACTCATGTGTAAGGAATATGATCTAGTAGATAAGAAGGGTGTAATGTAGAAATAGAAACGCTGCAGCTCTATTCACGTAAATTCTGCAGCGTTGATCGTGCTTGATCTAATTTCCACGACCTAATTTAAATTGTGCATTTAATTGTCCTTGAAGCATTCTTTTCTTAAGATCTTTTTCACTTTCACGCTTCTTTTCTTTTAATCTCATTTCTCTTAAAATTTCAGTCGTTTGCACGCCGTCCTCTCGTTTATCTGCTATATCCATTAATGTCTCAATATCAGTAAACGAATATTTCCTTGTACCGCGCTCATTACGATATGGAGATATTAATTTTCTTTCTTCATAATAACGAATTTGCCTTAAGGTTAATCCAGTTAACTCACTGACGGTTCCAATTGAGATCACTTTCTTATCCTTATAAGTGCGGTCCTGCGGATTCATTACCCCACCCCTTAAGAATCATTGTTATTTACAGTATACCTTCACATGTAAGTTATCGCACTTTTGTTGTAATGAAATCTAACAAACATATTCGAAACAAAAAACGGTGTTAGGTTTTATAACACTAATAGTGTATCTTATTGTCAGAAAAATTACAATTAGATTAATTTATAACTTAAAACTATTAATATATGGAAAATAATGAAGGTGCAATGTAGTTTTGTCATGGTGAAAATGTGGAAAATAAATTTAAAGGGGATTGGCCGGTTGTAGAAAGGTGTGAGGAGAGTGAAGATTAATCATAATGCTTTTGCTTGGTTATGGTAGATAAGCTGAGTTGTGATCTGTTGGGCAAGGTTGTTTAAAAAGCTAGTCTGGAAAAGGGATGTGACTTCTTCATATTCATTTGTTTTATCATTAAAAACAGTCAATATCTCAATCTTCAAAGCATTGTCTATAACAGCCATATACAATTGTTGTGATTTTGGTTCAGATGGATTTAAATAAAAAACTTTTGATTTTACTCCTTGTTTTTGCATAGCTACTACTCTAATTGTCATTGTTTCAACTCCTTGATTAGTTGAAACTATTCTCGACTTTTTTTCAAAAGTTTAAACAAATTTAAACAAAATTAATAACTTAAAAGCAAATCTTTACATTATATTAATCGTCTGATAACAATTTTGAGGTAAGTTAAAGGTAGCAAAAAAAAATAAATGGAGATGAGTGCCATGAGCAAAATGCTACAAAATGCACTTATAGAGCAAAGGAATTATTATTCTGAAAAATTACTGGCAATAGGTGTATATAATAAAGAAGTCATGAAGAATATGACCTTAACAGAATTAAAAAATGAATACAATTACTTTTATCATAATGATCCGCAAGTTAAGAGAAAAGGTGCTAAATCATTTGAAATGTAAAGAGGGAAGAGAGCTCATACGGGCTCTCTTAATGATGATTGCCTGTTGGATTGTTTAGTGTTTTAAGAAAAAATTGATTTAAATCGTTTGTCATGTCTACGTTTTGATGTTTTAATTTTTTTACCTTTTCTTCAATAAACGGAATCGTTTTTTCTATGTAAAGATTAATTAATTCAGAATGAAATAGAGTCTGTCCTTCTTTTTTAGCCTGTATTAAATCATCAACATGTTTAAGGATAGCTTGATCTTGTAAAAAATGATGAAATAGGGAAGAAACATCTTCAATAAAAGGCATTTCTTTATACTCTAAGATCCATAAACATGTGAATAAAGGTCTCAATATATTTAAATAACGTTTTGTGGTGAAATCCTGATTCTTTTGTAAGAGTTGATTATTTTTCTTAGCCATATTTAAATAATGAAAGCCTGTGGGAGTGGGTGAAAATGACAGCATTGCCAGCTTTTTTAATTCAGTGATGAAAGGATCATTCCTTATATATGTGATGGGTGAATTGATCCATTCAAGAAGTGTTGGATTCGATTTTTGCAAAAGTCTTAATGATTTTTTTAAATCCCAGCCAACTAGATCAACTTTTGGATGATATGACGTTTCGATTACATCACGGCCTTCATAAATTTGTAAATACCAATTTATTTTGTGACTATAAATAAACCGAACATCGAAATCACTAGCAGCTGCTTGGGTGCCCCATACACGACTTCCAGATTCACATGCAAAGTGAATTTGAATCTTTTCTTCTTCTTCAATCCTTCTTAATGAATGTAAAATCTCATCTTGCATCCAGAAACCTCCACATTTAATCATATATTTCAAGCTATTTTTATATCTTTTTCAATTTTTCGAATTAAAAAAACTTCTAATTAAAGTAAAATCATAGTAAAATAATAATTGTACAAAAAATTTTCATGTAAAAATTATATTACTTTTTAGATTAATTTGGAAATAAAGAGGGCGATGGGATGAAATCATACACTGAAGAAGAGTTACAAAGAGCATTAGATTTGTTTCGAATATTTGCAAGAGCATTTAAAAGTATTTCCGAGCATTCAATAAGAGATAGTAAAGAACATGGGTTTAACCCTACAGAATTTGCTGTATTAGAACTGCTGTACACGAAAGGTCCACAAAAATTGCAACAAATTGGATCAAGATTGCTATTAGTAAGCGGTAATGTTACATATGTCATTGATAAGCTAGAAAAAAATGAATTTATTTATCGTGAACAAGATCCAAAAGATAAGCGTTCCATTTATGCTAAATTAACAGACAAAGGACATGCTTACCTTGAGGAAATCTATCCAATTCATGCAATCCGCATTGCCCGTGCTTTTTCAGGTCTATCAACAGAAGAACAGAATGAATTGAAAGCGCTATTAAAAAAAGCGGGCGTTCATAGCCAGCATTTGTTATTTCGATAAAGCTATTAAACTAGAAAAAAATGCGACTCTTTTGAGGCGCTTTTTTTACGTTTTTAAAACATAAAACTTTTTGAAAGCTGGGGGGAATAATGGCACCTACCTAAAGCTTTTGTTCTTAAGCAACAGTCAAGAAAGTTCATATGAGAAAATGAAAAGAACCTATGAAGTCATTGTCGATTAATGATAGGAAGAAGAGTATCTTTTTTTCTTTAAAAATTATCGTTAAAATAACAAGTTTATCTATTTAGATCTATTTTATTTATTATAATGGCAAATAAGGATCGTGTTTAATTGTAATATTGATAATCGCAAAAATGGCTACGCCGGGGAGTCTGATGTCTCCGCATCTCCTTGTTCCTGCTTTTATTTATTTTTTATACAGAACAACAATGAAATTAAAAAAAAGCCTAAATAAAAAGCTTGAAAAGGTTTTCATAAGGTGCTAATATAATCACGTAAACGTTTTCGTTATTAGGAAAGTAGGTGGGAAATTGTCTTCTACCATAAAGGACGTGGCAAAGCGAGCGAATGTATCGATTGCAACGGTTTCAAGAATCGTTAATAATCAGACTGGATACTCAGAAAAAACAAAAAAGAAAGTGCTTGAGGCCATCGAAGAATTGGGTTATCAGCCAAATGCTGTTGCAAGAGGTTTAATTAATAGACGTACACATACAATTGGAGTTCTTTTTCCAAAACTTTCAAGTACGTTTGTAACAGATCTCTTAAGTGGCATCGAAAAGGCGACACATGAGGCGGGATCAAGTCTAATTGTTTGTCATACCGAGTCAAATGGCGAGAAAACAATGAAATATCTTCAATTGTTAAATGAAAAAAGAATTGATGGCATTATTTTCACAAGTGCACCATTAATTGACGAGTACTATCAATATATTAGCAAGATGAATGTCCCATTAGTGCTTTTGTCAACTGAATCATATGCTTACAATGTTCCATATGTGAAAGTAAATGATCGCCATGCAGCTTATACAGCTACACAGTACTTAATAAAACAAGGCCATAAAGATATTGGGATGATTAGCGGAAATAAAGATGATTTAATTGCTGGCAGACCAAGAATTGATGGTTTCATTAGTGCCCTTCAGGATCATAACCTGCCATATGATGAACAGAAAATTGTGACGAACCAAGGATTTAGTTTTTCAGATGGTTTAGGGAGTTTAAAAACACTACTAGACCAGTCACCAGACATAACAGCCATCTTTGCTGCAAGTGATGAGTTGGCAATGGGCGCGATTTCAGCTGCTTATCAGCTTGGAATAAAGGTTCCTGATGAATTGTCGATTATCGGCTATGATAATTTAAGTATTGCAGAAATGGCCATACCGCCATTAACTTCTGTCGCACAGCCATTAACAGAAATGGGAGAAGTGGCAGCCAATATGCTATTTGAAATATTGAATCATGATAAAGTAGTTAAAAGCCGTATCATGCCACATCAAATTAAAGAAAGAAATAGTGTAAAAGAGAGAAAGTAATAAATAATTTTTTTACACTTTTACGTAAACGTTTACTTAAAGTTTTACGTAAATAACTAATTATTTTTTTATCTAAAATAGTAAACGTTTACTCACTGATTTAATCAAAGTGAGAAGTCAGTTCGTTTACTATTAATCTTATACATTTAGGGGGAAATATGATGTTTAAAAAAGTGACAAAAGGGATGGCTGTTTTTGCGTTAGGTGCAACTATACTTGCTGGATGTAGTTCAGGCGGTGAAGATGCAGACGGAAAAGTTACACTTGAACTATTCTCGAATAAAGCTGAAAGTATTGACACTTACAAAGGGCTAATTACAGAATTTGAAAAACAAAATCCAGATATCAAAATAAAGCTTGATGCACCACCGGAAGCTGAAACGGTTTTAAAGACGCGTTTAACAAAAAATGATATGCCAGACATTATGTCGATTGCTGGTAATGCGACATATGGTGAGTTAGGACGAGCTGGTGTCCTACACGATTTCACTGATTCTAAAATTTTAAAAACAGTTCAACCATCATATGTTGACATGGTTGGCCGCTTAGTTGGCACTGAAGAAGAAGGGGTTTTTGGGCTTCCATATGCTACAAATGCAAACACTGTCATTTACAATAAACAGAAGTTTGAAGAGTTAGGCTTAGAAGTTCCAAAGACATGGGATGAGTTTATTGCTGTCTTAGACAAAGCGAAAGCTGCAGGGGAAATTCCGATCTACTTTACGTTAAAAGATGCTTGGACAGGAATGATAGCATGGAACTCACTTGGTGCAAATATTGCAGGTGAAGACTTCGCTGAAAAGAAAAATGCAGGTAAAACGACATTTGTTGAAAGCTATGATGAAGTAGCTGATAAAATGCAAACACTTATTCAATATGGACATAAAGATAATCTTGGTGTTGCATATGGTGACGGTAACAATGCTTTTGCAAGTGGTAAAGGTGTTATGTATATACAAGGAAACTGGGCAATTCCAGAAATCTTAAAAGCAAATCCAGATATGGAGCTTGGAGTATTTCCGATGCCTGTTAATAATGATCCAGCACAAAATAAACTAGTTTCTGGTGTAGATGTACTTCTTACTATGAGTGAAGATACTGAGCATGAAGAAGAAGCAATGAAATTTATCGAATTTATGATGAGTAAAGATACGGCGAAACGTTATATTGACGAACAAAAGGCATTTTCTGCTATTCAAGATGTATTCCAAGAAGATCTTGTTTTTGAAGGAATTAAAACAAACTTTGAAACAGGAGCAATTACAAGCTTCCCAGATCATTATTACCCAGCTGGTATGGGTGCAGAAAACCTTGTTCAAGAGTTCTTCATTGAACAAAAGAAAGATGCATTCTTGAAAAAGCTTGATAAAGAGTGGGAGAAAGTACAAAATCGTTAAAAATATTGTGAGGAAGGGGCATCATCGTGTTGGTGCCCGAATCTCTCTCATTCATGTTTCTTTAAATACTAGGAATGGTTAGTATAAGCCACTCCTTAATAAAAGGTTTGAAACCTTCTATTAAGGAGCGTTTTATGCTCAAGTTATGTTTAATAAGAGTTCATGTATTTGTTTATAAAAGGAGAGGTTATGATGAAAAAGAAAAATTCCGTATTTCTAACGATCGCTATTCCCGCTTTACTTCTTTTCTTCATTTTCCACACATATCCGACCCTCCAAGGGATTTTCTACAGCTTTACTGATTGGAAAGGGTATGGAAATTGGGATTTTGTAGGATTGAAAAATTATTTAAATGTTTTTAAGGACGATCGTGCACTTGATGCATATGGATTTACATTTAAATTCGCCATTATTTCCACAATACTAGTTAATATCTTTAGCTTACTAGTAGCGATGGGATTAAATTCAAAAATAAAATTTCAAAAGACGCTGCGTGCGATCTATTTTCTTCCATATATACTTAGTATTTTAATAGTTGGTTTTATCTTTAGTTTTATTTTCACACATTTCCTTCCAGGGATTGGAGAAAGCTTAGGAATTGAAGCACTTTCGAAAAATATTTTAGGAGATCCAAAGCTTGCTTGGATTGGAATTGTTGTCGTAGCCGTTTGGCAGTCAGTTGCCTTTAATACGATTCTCTATCTAGCTGGCCTTGTCACAATTTCAGAAGACTTATATGAAGCTGCAAGCATTGATGGGGCAGGAATTTGGACAAAGTTTTGGAAAATAACCTTCCCGTTAATTGCGCCGTTTTTCACGATTAATATGGTATTAGCAATGAAGGGCTTTTTAATGGTGTTCGATCAAATCGTTGCCCTGACTGGCGGAGGACCTGGTAAATCAACAGAATCTATCTCTCTATTAATTTATCGTGGCGGTTTCGAAGGTGGAGAGTTTGCCTACCAATCGGCAAATGCTGTTATCTACTTTGTCGTCATTGTTATCATATCTGTTGTTCAGCTTAAATTCTTAGAAAAACGAGAGGCGGAAAACTAATGATGAATAAAAAAACAAATTGGCCTGTTACCACTCTCTTAATTTTAGGTTCTTTACTTATTTTGCTGCCATTGTACTTAACGATTACAATCGCAATTAAAACACCACAAGAAATGGCAGGAAATTTATTATCCCTGCCAAAATCTTGGTCATTTGATAATTTTACACAAGCAATTGAAATGACAAATTTCTTTAGTGCTCTTGGAAACACTGTATTTATTACATTCTTTGTTGTGATTTTTACGGTACTTACGAACTCACTAGTAGCATATGCTATTGCACGTAATATGCACAAAAAATTCTATAAACTATTATTCTATTATTTTGTTAGTGCCATGTTTATTCCCTTTCCTATCATCATGTTACCGCTTGTAAAACAAACAAGTGCATGGGGAATGGATAATCTAGTTGGATTAATAATACTATATGTTGTTTTCAACTTATCTTTTAACACGTTTATTTATGTTGGATATATCCGCTCAATTCCAAAAGAATTAGAAGAAGCAGCTGTTATCGATGGAGCTAGTACATGGGGTGTTTTCTGGAAAGTTATTTTCCCGCTATTAGCACCAATGAATGCAACAGTAGCTATTATTACCTGCCTTGGCGCTTGGAATGATTTCATGCTTCCACTCGTTTTATTAAGTGACAGAGATATGGCAACATTACCGCTTGTTCAGTACATTTTCCAATCACAGTTCAGTACAGATTATAATCTTGCCTTTGCTTCTTATTTAATGGCATTAGCACCAATGATTATCGTATACATTTTTGCGCAAAAATGGATTATTAGCGGTGTCATGAAGGGATCGATTAAGTAAAGAATGAAGCATCAGATTAGCCTCTGGATTCAAAAAAATGGGACTAACCCTAAAAGGAGTCATAACGATGGAAAAAACATGGTGGAAAGAAAGTGTCATCTACCAAATTTACCCGAGAAGCTTTAATGATAGTAATGGCGATGGCATTGGTGATTTAAAAGGAATAACGGAAAAGCTTGATTACTTAAAGGACCTTGGCATTGATGTCATCTGGCTTTCACCTGTATACAAATCACCGAATGATGATAACGGATATGATATTAGTGACTATCAAGATATTATGGATGAGTTCGGAACAATGCAAGACTGGGAAGAGTTATTACAAGAAATCCATCATCGCGGAATGAGGTTGATTATGGATTTAGTTGTAAACCATTCATCAGATGAGCATGCATGGTTTGTTGAATCAAGAAAATCAAAGGATAACCCATACCGTGACTACTATATTTGGCGTCCAGGTAAAGATGGTCACGAACCAAATAATTGGGAATCAGCATTCAGTGGTTCAACTTGGGAATATGATGAAGCGACTAATGAGTATTTCCTTCATATCTTTAGTAAAAAACAACCTGATCTTAACTGGGAAAACCCAAAACTTCGTGATGAAGTGTATAAGATGATGACATGGTGGCTAGATAAAGGGATCGATGGTTTCCGTATGGATGTCATTAATTTCATATCGAAAGTTACAGGGTTACCTGATGCACCTAACCCCAACGGTAAAAAATATGCATCAGGTTCAGAATTCTTTATGAATGGACCAAGAATCCATGAATTTTTACACGAGATGAACGAGAATGTACTTTCCAAATATGACATCATCACAGTCGGTGAAATGCCAGGTGCAACAGTTGAAGATGCAAAACATTATACTGGTCATGATCGTGAAGAATTAAACATGGTCTTTACATTTGAACATATGGATCTTGATTCTGGTCCAAATGGTAAATGGGATTTAAAGAAGCTTAACCTACTTGATCTAAAGGATAATATTTCAAAATGGCAAACCGGCTTAAATGGAGAAGGCTGGAACAGCTTATATTTAAATAATCATGATCAGCCCCGTATGGTTTCGCGCTTTGGTAATGATAAAGAGTATCGTGTGGAATCTGCGAAAATGCTTGTAACATTCCTTCACATGCTGCAAGGTACGCCATATGTGTATCAAGGTGAAGAAATCGGGATGACAAATGTCCGCTTTGATTCAATTGAGGATTATAAAGATATCGAAATTTTGAATATGTATCATGAAAAGGTTATTGAAGGTAATGAGGATCTGTCAAAGGTAATGGAGTCGATTTATGTAAAAGGCCGTGACAATGCAAGAACTCCATTTCAATGGGATGAAAGCGAGCATGCTGGCTTTACAACAGGTGAACCATGGCTTAGAGTAAATCCAAATTACAAAGAAATCAATGCAAAACAAGCAGTGAATGATACAAATTCGATCTATCATTATTATAAAAAAATCATTCAACTTAGAAAAAATCACACAATTATTGTTTATGGTGATTATGAGTTACTTTTACCAGACCATGAAACCATTTTTGCTTACACGCGTTCATATGAAAATCAAAAACTTTTAGTCGTGACAAACTTTAGCAGGGAATCAGCACCATTTACGTTACCTGCACATGTTGAACTAAATACACCTGAGTTATTAATTAGTAATTATGAGGTTGCAGCTGATGATATCACTTCATTTGACTTACGCCCATTTGAAGCAAGAGTGTACAAAAGCAAAATAAGATATGGGAAGCTTCCATTAAAGTAGAACCCATTGCCAAAGCCAGCCCTTTCTGTAAGTGATGAAAACAACATGGCTAATGTTTTAAAATCTTGACAAAAGAGAATACAAGATGAACAAACAATTAATTATTTCAATTGATGAAAACCCTAAACAGGTGTCAGCTGGTACAATCGACTTACAATCAGACGAAGCACGAATTTATTCTATTGATAAACGTTAAAATAGGAGGGACCTGACACCAACTTATGTTGAAGTCAGGTCCCTTATTAATGTTCGCAATGTTTCATCTTGTGGTGATGTAAAGTACTGTTTGAATGGACATCCAATCGATTTGGAACGTGTAAGAACATGGTCGATCGTAAATTGTTCAACGGAAAGTTTTTCATTTACTTCCTCCCAAAATAATGGAGCTGCAATATAGGCTCCTTCTTTTTTTCCTCGAAGTGAATAAGGAGCAATGATTGTTTTTCCTTCTGCATGCTGGATATAATCAATATACAATCGATTTCCACGATTTTTTTTCATCCGTTCGATTGTAAAATCATCGGGAAAGCTTGTAACTAGGAATTCAGCTATAAATGATGTAAACACTCGAGTTTCCTCATAGCTAAGTGAATTATTTGTAAGTGGAATATGAATTTGTAAACCTTTATTACCAGAAAGTTTTGGAAAGGTTTGCAGCTGAAATTGATCAAAGACTTTTTTCATTTCTGTTGCTGCTTTCACAGCTAGCGAAAAATATTCTCTAGATGGTGGATCAAGATCAAAAACAATTTCAGTTGGATGTGCTGTGTCAATCGTTTGAAAAGGGATATGAAATTCAAAAGCTAATTGATTTCCTAACCAAAGTAAAGTCGATAAATCATTACAAATAATATAATCAATGTCCTCATGTTTTGTCGTTTTGATAAAGTCTGGTGCATAATCTGGGCAATTTTTCTGATAAAACGCTTCACCGAACATGCCATGAGGAAAGCGAATGACAGTTAATAAACGATCTTGTAAAAAAGGGAGCATAAACGGCGCTATTTGAAATAGATAACTAATAAAATGCTCTTTAATGAGGTGTGTAGTTTCCCATAATGGTTTGTCAGGATGAGTAATTATCACTTCTTTATGGATGGGCGCAGTCGATAGTAAAAGGTGATCCCATGTACACTCACCAACTTGTTTATCAAAACGAAAGGCTAAAAAGGATGGTTCGCGCAGCTGTTCTTTATATAAGGATAAAAATTGTAATTCAACAACGATTGCAGGGCCAATCTCGATAAAGTCAGTTGTTTCACGATTCTTGTTTTCTTTGACAATTTTAATTAATGCTTCACGTTCCTCACTTGAAATCCCATGTGAAAAAACTCCAGCCGGAATCATGTTGTCATCATGAAAAACGCCAACATGAAAATAACCATTTTTCTTGTCATAGCCGGTAATAAAAAAGCATGCCTGCTTATAATTTTTAATTTTTAGCCATTGTTTTGTACGAACACCTGATTCCCATTTGCTTTTTACTTGTTTTGCAATCAACCCTTCGCCATTATCGAGTCTCATCTCGTCCCACAATGTTGTATAATGGGTTGAAGATGGAACATACTGTAAAAGATTAGGATGTAATGGGTCAACATTTGTCGGCAGTTTTACTGTTTCGAAAAACTTTTTGAGCTTATTCTTCCTCGTTTTTAAAGGCTCTGATTGGATGGATTCTCCGTTTATTTCAAGAAGATCAAATGCTAAAAATTTACATGGGAATTCAGTTGAAGCCTTTACAATATTCTCGTTATTCTTTAAGCGTCCTCTCACTTGCAGCTGCTCGAAATTAGAAAAATGCTTTGAAGTGAGATAAACAATTTCTCCATCTAGTGTAAGGGGTAAGTGCGGCTCTAATTTATGCTGAATACCTTTTATTTCATTGATGATTTCAGGAAAGGTGTCATTCAAAGGTTTTTCATTTCGACTCATTAAATCGATACTTATATCATGTATCGTTAAAATTGCACGAAAACCATCATATTTCGTTTCATACACCCAATCAGGACCAATGGGGATTTCACTATGTAAAGTCGGAAGCATCGGTTTCAACTATGTCACCACTTTTTAAAAGATTGTTAATCATTTTCCCATTTCTTCTTTTCCTACTATTAATATGGACAGAAATACGTGAATCATGAAAGGAAGCGATAAAAATGCAAAAAGCAGTTTTTCTTGATCGTGATGGAGTCATTAATGAAGTGTTAAGTAAACGAGTGAAGTTTGTAAATAGACCAGAACAGCTTTATTTGTTAGAAGGTGTTGCAGAAGGTATTAAATTATTGAATGATAGCGGCTTTTTAGTATTTGTTGTGACAAATCAAGGTGGCGTCGGCCTTGGGTTTATGAAGGAAGAAATGCTGATTACCATTCATGAAAAAATGAAAAAGGACATTGCCAAGGCCGGGGGAAAAATTGACGATATTAGCTATTGTCCACATAAACCGCATGCAGGGTGTGCTTGTAGAAAGCCAGAACCTGAAATGTTACATCAATTGGCTAAAAAACATCAAGTGGATTTAAAAGAAAGCTATATGATTGGCGATAGGGATGTCGATATTTTTGCTGGAAAAAAGGCAGGAACAAAAACAATCTTAATAGGTGATCAGGAAGGACTAGCTGATAACCGTTTCTCGTCACTATACGAGGCAGCACAATGGCTGGCACAGGAAAAGGTAAAATAATGTAAAATGGAACACTTAATGAACAGGAAAGAAACTGTGATTAAGTGTTTTTTCACTTGTAAAGGAGTGTGGGGAACGGTTGACGATCAAAGAAGTGTGCTAAGCTCTCGTTAGAACTTAACACACCATCTTTTTTACGCCTTTTTCCGTACTGTTTTTGTCTTTTTAGCTAATGTTGTTGGCGCAGCGGCTTTCTCCTTTGTTGCAGGAGTCGCAACTTTAGCTGGTTTTGCTTTTGTTTTTCCTTGAGGTTTTTTCGTTTTTTCAATACTTGCTTGCAATGCACTCATTAAATCAACAACATTTTGACGAGGTGCTGCTTCTGTTGGTGTTTTACCTTCATCTTGGTTTACTTTGCGCTCGATTAATTCCTGTAAAGCGAGGCGGTAATCATCTTTATACTTTTCTGGATCAAAGGTTGTCGTTAATTGATCAATTAACATAATCGCCGTTTCCAGCTCTTTTGATCCGACCTCGACTTGTTCTGGAACACTTGGTACTTCTTTTACATTTCTTACTTCATCCGGATAATGAACGGTTTCCATCACTATACAATTTTGATAGACTCGAACCATTGCAAGCTGTTGTTTCGAACGGATGGTGATTTGAGCAATTCCTATTTTCCCTGATTGATTTAAAGCTTCACGAAGTAATCCATAGGCTTTTCCGCCATTTTCACCTGGTCCAAGAAAGTAAGAGCGGTTAAAGTATATAGGATCAATATCCTCCATTTTGACAAAATCGATGATTTCAACAGTTTTATCCTCGTGCTCATCCTTTAATTCCTGAAGCTCTTCATCAGAAAGGACAACATATTTCCCTTTCACATATTCATACCCTTTGACGATTTCATCTGTCTGTACTTCTTCATCACAATTCGGACATTTTTTTTCATATTGAATAGGTGTGTGGCATTTTTTATGAAGCGTTCTAAGTTTTATATCTTTATCTTCCGTTGCAGCATATAACTTAATCGGAATGTTAACAAGACCAAAGCTAATTGAGCCTTTCCACATCGTATGCATACGATTCCCTGCTTTCGTTGAATGTATTTTCCTTTTAGTATGTAGCATAAGCCTCTAAAACTTTTTCATGAGTAGTAATACATTCCAAAAAAGCTGAAAGGAAGAGTTCCACAAAAAAGAATGTTTTAAAGGGTAAAATTAGGTTGATTCTTTAATAAACAAGCAAAATGGCCTTCATCAAAGAGATGAAAGCCAAAATTCTGTAAATGAACGAGCATCGTGTCTTCATAGCAACTTTTAAAAAATCCGTAGCCATTGCAAACCAATTATGACTCCGCCAAGAATCCATACATATATGGCAAATATTTTTAAAGACTTCCTTTTTACAAAGGAGATCATGAATCTTACTGCTATGTAACCAAAAAACGCAGAGGCTAAGGTTGCGATAAACATAGATAGAAAACTAATTTGTGGAACATTGCCTGATGCAACATCTTTCAGCTGAAAAATGACGCCGCCACAAATTGCTGGTATTGATAATAAAAATGAAAAATACGCTGCTGCTTCTTTGTCCATTTTTCGAATGAGTGCACCAACAATTGTCATACCTGATCTAGAAATAGCAGGGAAAATCGCGAATGCTTGAAAGCTCCCAATAAAAAATGAGTCGAAGAGAGAAAGGTCGTCTATTTTTTTTGCACCATTTTTAATGGAATCAGCAAACCATAAAAATACTCCGGTGACAAGAAATTCCCAGCCAATTGTTACTCCCGTTTTTGAAATATCATCAAAGAAATCACTAAACAATACTCCTGCGATGACAGCTGGAATTGTCCCGACAATCAACAATAAAGTTAACCGACTGAACGGTTTTTTGACCAACTTTATGACGATGTCCTTGTAAAAGACAAGCAGAGCAATAAGTGTACCAATGTGAAGCATTGTATCTAAAAATAAGCCAGCTTCTTCTAACCCAAAAAGTTTCCGTCCAAGATAAAGATGTCCAGTGCTGCTAATTGGTATAAATTCAGTTAATCCTTGAATGACACCTAATATAAATGCCTGAAGCCAATCCATCCTCGTAAAACCTCCTCTAAAAACAATGGTTGTCTGTATTCATGAATATGTGATATCCATCGTATTGTAGAACTTTTTGAGTGAAAAAGAAAAACACCTAATTATGAAAAAATAAAATTTATTTATTGACAATAACTTGAAATGCCTTGTAAGATTAAAGTAACTTAATATTCTTCCTTCAAAGGGGAGTAGCGTTCAGGGTAAAACCTGAAAACAAAGTCGTCATTTCATGGATATCTATCCATCGGCTTTGTTGGCATGATCGGATCTTTACAAACATGCTCAGCAAGACCTTTGCCGTCGTTGGCATAGGTCTTTTTTTGTTTCCTATTGCTAACGGTATAAGGAAAATAACATTAGCATAGGAGGAGAAATCATGGAGGTTTCGATCTTGTTCGAGTATGGTTGGGTGCTGCTTGTCCTTATTGGGTTAGAAGGTATTTTAGCAGCTGATAATGCCCTTGTGATGGCTGTAATGGTTAAGCATTTGCCAGATGAAAAGCGGAAAAAAGCATTATTTTATGGGTTAGCTGGTGCATTTCTTTTACGTTTTGGTGCGTTATTTTTAATTTCGTTCTTAGTAAACGTTTGGCAGGTTCAAGCAATTGGGGCGATTTATCTTCTTTACATTTCGATCAACCATATTGTTAAGAAGTTTCTATTAAAGAAAGGTGAACATAAACAAAAAGCGAAAAAAGAGTCAGGCTTTTGGGGAACTGTACTGAAAGTTGAGCTTGCAGATCTTGCGTTTGCGGTTGACTCCATTTTAGCTGCTGTTGCATTAGCCGTTACATTACCAGCAACAAATCTTCCAGTTATCGGTGGTCTAGATGGAGGTCAATTCCTTGTGGTGTTAGCTGGCGGTATTATTGGAATTGTGATCATGCGATTTGCAGCAACCTATTTTGTAAAGCTTCTTAAGAAAAAACCGAACCTTGAAACTGCGGCATTTGTCATTGTTGGTTGGGTTGGTGTGAAATTAGCATTATATACATTGGCACATCCAGATATGAATATTGTATCTAAACACTTTATTGAATCTCCAACATGGAAGATTATATTCTGGATCGTCCTGGCAGCAATAGCTGTATGCGGCTGGTTCTTTTCAAAAGAAGGTGAAGGACTAGAAGAGAAGAGTGATCAATCATTTAGAAATGTTGAAAATCAATAGTAATAAAAGCGGTAGATCATTTTCAATGGTCCGCCGCTTTTTTATATCCAGTTTTGAGGAAGTATCACACTTTTTCATCAACTTGATTTGTAGATGTGAAAATGATTTTGAATTGATTTAAGTGACAATGTGGCGTTCTAACTATTGAAAATTCGCTGCAAAATCAAAGAGAACAAAGAAAATCATCCAAAGAAAATTTTGCTTTATGACATTTATGTAACAAAACGTAAATCAATATACCTAATTTCATCTTTTTAATAATTATTTATATCCTACACCCTTAATAAGAAAAGTTGCTTCGAAACAATGTAATTGAAGCATACAAATGAAGAGCAAGAGATGAAGGTGGTATTTTTAAAAATTCCAGAAAAAGACGAAAAATAGAAGTTGTAACTTGAAAAGAAGCAATATAAAATTTGTTTTGTTTTGTTCAATTTCATTTTTGATTACATCATTCCTATAAGGTGACTAGCTGTATATTTATGTAAAATGTCCTTGTGTGTATATTAGGACTAAAGTCTATATTTTTGTAACAATTGTCTTCAATTTGTAGAAAACAGAAAGATTTTTTCATATTTCTTCCTTTGCTAACCCTATTTAATTTAGCTATGATAGACAAAGTAATATAGGGGAAACAGAGGTGAACCACAGGTGCTAAGCCTTTTGTTTAAATTAGGTAAGAAAAAACAAACACTTGAAGATACCGTTCTTTTAATCCAAAAAGGTGACAAGGATTTACAGAACCAACTAATTGAACAATATAAACCATTCGTTGCAAAAACAGTTTCATCTGTTTGCAAACGATATATAAATGAAAATGATGATGAATTTAGTATCGGCTTAATCGCATTCAATGATGCAATTGAAAAATATTCAACAGATAAAGGTAGTTCGTTATTTGCTTTTGCTGAACTCGTAATAAAACGTAAGGTCATCGATTATATTCGTAAGGAAGCTCGAAAACCGTACACCCTTAATCTTGATTTACAGGAGCATGAAGAAGGCGACTTCTCACAAAGCAAAATTGAGTCTGATTTATCGATTGAAGAATATACAAAATTGATCGAGCAAGAACAGAGAAAAGAAGAAATAGCTTATTTTCAACATCGTTTAAAGGATTTTAAATTAACATTTGCTGAAATTGTTGAACAATCTCCAAAACATTTTGATGCAAGACAAAACGCAATCTTAGTTGCAACAAAATTGATTGAAGATGACGAATTAAGGGAATTTCTTTTCCATAAGAAGCAACTTCCAGTAAAACAGCTTGAAGCAAAAGTAGCAGTAAGTAGGAAAACGATTGAGAGAAATAGAAAATACATTATTGCAATGGCCATTATTCTCTCAGGTGAGTTCCTCTATTTAAAAGAATATATTAAAGGGGTGCTACATTCATGAAAAGAGGGGTCGTCGTAGAATCAAATGATGACTTTGTAACACTGCTCACCCCAGATGGGCAATTTATAAAAAGGAAAAATAAAGAGGGCAAGTATGAATTAGGGGAAGAAATTTCATTTATAGCTTCTATAGAAAACCGTGAAGAGGCTGCAACTAGAACGAGAACAAAAAGGCGATCTTTTACGAATTATCTTAGTTTACGTGTAGGTGCTTTATCTGCAATTGCCATTATGTTTATTATGTTTATTATGTTTACATTCCTACCGTTTTTTAACAATGACAAAGTGTATGCCTATATGTCGATTGATATAAATCCTAGTTTTGAAATTGGAATAAACGAAGAGTTAAAAGTCATTTCTCTTGAGCCTTTAAATGAGGAAGCAGAAAGACTTATTGTAAAGCTCTCTGATTGGGAAAACAAACCATTCGATGAAATCGTTAACGCCATTGTTAAACAATCAGAAACAAATGGATATATTTATCCTGGAAAAGAAATTGTCATAACAACGGTTATCGATGAAGAAGATCAGGAAGTACAAACAAAGCTAGAAAAAGATATTGTCGAAATTCGTTCATCCTACGAAAACGAAGATATGATTGTGAAAACGATTGAATCAAATGTTGAAACAAGAGAAAAAGCTCTGAACCAAGGAATTTCTACAGGTAAGTACTTACAACTTCAAGATAAAGCAAAAGCTGCTGATGAACAACAAAATGAAGAAGTGACAGAGCCTGCAGTAAAAGAAGAGCAAACGGAAAAAAGTTCAACATCAACGAATCAAACAACTCAAGCACCAACTCCAGCTCCAGCTAATGTAAACCCACAGCCTGTACAGGAAAAGGAAACGGATACGAAAGCGAAGCTTCAAGAAACAAAAAAGAAACTACAAGAAAATGCTCAAAATTTGAACAACAACAAGACGAAACAACAAGCTAATCAGCAAACTAAACAAATAAAAGAAGATGAGAAACAAAACAAGCAAAATAATAGAAATAACAAAGATCAAAGTGACCGAGACGACGATGATCGAGACAGTAAATATGTTCAGAACAATGATCAATCTAAAAAGAACGATCGTGACGACTGGAATGATGATGACGATCGAAAAGAAGAAAATTGGGATGACGATAGACAAGAGAACAAGTGGAATGATGATCGAGATAAGGATGACAGGGATAGAGACAGAGATGATGATTAATCATTATTAAGATAATCCATGAAATTAAAAAGGCTGATCAATTGATCAGCCTTTTTGCCATATTATTCAGTTCTTTGACCATTTAATTGTGATTGAGCTTGTGCTACTAGTCGTTTTGTTATTTCTCCACCTACAGATCCATTTGATCGAGATACAGTATCTGATCCGAGCTGGACACCAAATTCTGCAGCAATCTCATATTTAACTTGATCCAGAGCTTGTTCGATTCCTGGTACAAGTAACTTATTTCTACTTCTAGACATCAAAAAACACCCCTTATCTAATTTTTAATAAACTGACATCATCTTAAGTATTCAAAAAGATCTGTGCGTTCTCACAAAAGGTAAGGTCAGCCTTATCCATAGAGTTTTCATACAAGGGGGGGTTCTATACTGGTAATCTTTAGAGTTATGGAAAAATCAAATGAGAATTCGTATTTAAATAAAGTTGTGTTCTTAATTGTAAATGTGTAGCTAAAACCGCTAAAATTGTAATGACTAAAACATTTTTAATTGGCTCCCATTGTTCTTGTGAAAGATCTGGAAATTGACGATTATATAAATGTACTTTTGAAATGATGTGATTTTCTAACTGACGATCATTTAGTGATAAAGATGAGGATTCATCCAATGAATCAAGTACTGTCGCATAAATCTCATAAAACGCAAGCGGACTCATAAAATCATCACTCCGATCAGACAATGTATTAAAAACCACGGATAGTAATTGCCGAATCTTTTCAAAATCAAAAACGGTTTTTAAGTCCTTCACAATTAAAAGCATTGCGACTTGTTCAATCGAATACTTTTTACCAAGCTCAGGAGCACCAATAAGGTCTTTGACATCCCGTTTAATCCAATTTTGAAGTGATGACGATGTAAGAGAAGTCAACTCACATAAGTTTGCTAGAGATACGATTTCATTTGTCGACAATCCATTTTCTTGATTGCTCCATTTTTTATTTCGCTTTAACAAAAAATGAGGGATCTGATTATTGTCACTTTGATAAGCTTCGAATCCTGCTAAAATAGCAGAAGGTTCTTGACCTTCACCTTTTAATGAATATAATAAATTTGTCATTTGTTTACGTGTTAATTGAAATTGCATGATGACACCTCATTTTTGGCTTAAATGTATATTATAAATCATCATATCGTGTAACTTCCAACATATGATAATAATAATTAGGACAGACTCCATTTCTTCATCATAAGTTCGTTCACTACAATCAATCAAATTGCTTGTAATAGTACAAATTAGTTTCTATTATTTTATTATAAAACAAGTTCATATGAACTTGAATATGGAGGTAATGATGGCTAAAAGAATTTTTCTTTTCATTTTGTCAAATATCCTTGTATTAACGACAATCGGCATCGTACTATCGCTCTTAAATGTTGCTCCATATCAGTCGTTAAATGGCAGCCTTGATCTTGTGAACTTACTCATATTTAGTGCAGTCGTTGGGTTTACAGGTTCATTTATGTCGCTTTTGATGTCTCGTTGGATGGCAAAAATGATGATGGGGGTAAAGGTTTTAAATCCTTCAGCGTCACTTTCTCCGGTTGAGCGTGATTTAGTTGATAGAGTACATCGGTTGTCAAGAGCTGCAGGATTAACGAAAATGCCTCAGGTTGGAATTTATCAGTCATCTGAAGTAAATGCCTTTGCTACTGGCCCTTCAAAACGTCGATCATTAGTCGCCGTTTCAACTGGTCTTTTACAAAATATGGATGATCATGCAATTGAGGGTGTTGTTGCACATGAGGTTGCCCATATTGCAAATGGTGATATGGTAACAATGACGTTATTACAAGGTATTGTTAATACATTTGTTGTGTTTCTATCACGTATTGCTGCTTGGTTTGTATCTCGTTTTGTAAAAGAAGAATTGGCACCTGTCGTTCATTTTATAGCAGTCATTGTTTTTCAATTGGTCTTCTCCATATTAGGAAGTCTTGTTGTGTTTGCCTTTTCTCGATATCGTGAATTTCATGCCGATCGAGGCGGAGCAGATATAGCAGGTAAGGACAAGATGATTCATGCCCTTCGTTCGTTAAAACAGTATACAAGCCGCGTTAATGATGATCAAGCATCATTATCAACATTGAAAATAAATAGTAGAAAAGGGCTGTCTTTATTTTCAACACACCCAGATTTAGATGATCGGATTAGCCGTTTAGAAGCGAAATAAAAAAGGATGAAGCAAATTTGCTTCATCCTTTTTTATGTTCTTTATTGATTATTATAGGTATTTCCTTTACAAAGGTCTGACTTCCGATATGAATGACAAAAATAGGTAAAGTATTTAGATGAAAGTCTATCTACAGATCTATGAAGGACATTTATTTTGAGCATAAATGATAAGATTCTTCAACATACCATTTAACATAGCTTATTATAAATTGAAAGATAAAATTATAATTAAATCAATGTTTTCGTTAAACCCCTTTTATTTTAATCGGTTTTTCTTTATGATAAAGTGAATGTTGTATGACAGCGAGTATTGACGATTGGAATGAATAGGAAATGGAAAAATGGAAATTACGTTTGCAATTATTAACACCGGTGCAATTAATTGTATCTTATTACTTCATTGCTGTTACTGTATCAGTCATTTTATTAAGTTTGCCCATTGCTCATAAACCAGGTGTTGAATGGACGTTCATAGATGGCTTATTTACAGCGGTAAGTGCAGTAAGTGTGACTGGACTTTCATCTATCTCCGTCGTTGATACGTTTAGTGTCCCTGGAATATTAATTCTTGCTTTTGTTTTGCAATTTGGCGGGATCGGTGTTATGACTCTCGCAACCTTTGTATGGTTGATTACAGGTAAAAAAATCGGGTTACGAGAACGGCAATTAATTATGAGAGATCAGAATCTAACAAGTTTATCCGGACTAGTAAATATGATTAAACAAATTATTATTTTAATCCTTCTTATTGAATTTTTAGGAGGAATGATTTTAGGAACTTATTTCCTTACCTATTTCGAAACATGGGAAGAAGCTTTTTTACATGGCTTTTTCTTATCAATTAGTGCTACAACAAATGGCGGTTTTGATCTTACAGGGCAATCATTAATCCCGTTTGCAGATGATTATTTTATTCAATTTATCGTCATGAGTTTAATTATCCTCGGGGCTATTGGATTCCCGGTATTAATCGAGGTAAAGAATTTCTTATTTTCAAAACAAAAAAGATATCGTTTTTCCTTGTTCTCAAAAATCACCTCAATTACGTTCTTTTCTCTTGTTATTGGAGGTACAATCCTAATTGCCTTTTTAGAGTATTCCTATTTTTATAAAGGTATGAGTTGGCACGAAATCTTTTTTTATTCGTTGTTCCAATCTACAACAACTAGAAGCGGCGGGATGGCAACATTGGATGTGAGTATGTATACGGAAACAACGCTTATCATCATGTGTGCAATGATGTTTATAGGAGCATCACCAAGTTCTGTTGGTGGAGGTATTCGAACAACTACCTTTGCGTTAAATCTATTATTTCTTTATCATTTCGCAAGAGGGAATAAATCAATAAAGATTTTTAAACGAGAACTTCACGAAGAGGATTTAAATAAATCAGTTGTTGTGACAATGATGGCAAGCATTATATGCTTTTTAGCTGTGTTTATCCTATCGATTACAGAACCATTTTCATTGCTGCAAATTATCTTTGAGGTTTGTTCAGCATTCGGGACGACAGGTCTTTCTATGGGGATAACACCTAATTTAAGCATAATCGGAAAAATAGTGATTATGATCTTAATGTTTATTGGTAGAATTGGTATCCTAACGTTTCTTTTCTTATTAGGGACGAAGGAGCGTAAGAAGGACAACTATCATTATCCGAAAGAAAGAGTAATTATTGGCTAATGCAGAGGATTGAGGTTCACATTTTAGAACTTCAATCTTTTTTATTACTAGTCTATTATCTGGTACAATATGTAAGGGTCGATATGTAAGGAGGGGGATATGAATGAAAAAATTAATGTTTGTTTTATTACTTATCATTTCAATGATGGTGCTAAGTGCCTGTACAGATAAACCGACAGCGAGTGACCGTTTTTCAAAATACATAGCACTTTGGAATGAGCAAAAATTCTCAGAGATGTATGACATGCTGACACCAGCTACAAAAGAAAAGATTACCCAAGAGGAATTTGTCCAACGTTATGCTGACATCTATGATGGAATTTCAGCTAAAAACCTTAAAGTAACATTCGAAAAGCCATCTGAAGAAGAACAAAAGGATAAACAGGATTCTGTTGTCTATCCATTTTCATTAAAGATGGATACAGTTGCAGGAGAGGTTGCTTTTGAGCAAGATGTAGAACTTAAAAAGGCGGAAATCGATAAAGAAGAAAATTGGTATATTACATGGTCCTCATCAATGATCTTTCCGCAGCTAAAAGATGGAGAAAAAGTAAGAGTTTCAAGTCAACCTGCGGTAAGAGGACAGATCTTTGACCAGAATGATAAAGGTCTTGCCGTTAATGGAGTTGCACATGAAATTGGCATTGTCCCGCAAAACATTCCTGAAAATCGAGAAGAAACGCTTGCAAAGGTTTCAACATTGCTTGGTTTAGAGCTCACAGAAATTGAAGCAAAATTAAATCAATCCTGGGTAAAACCAGATTTATTTGTACCAATTAAGAAAATTGATCCAATGAATACAAAACTTTTAGAACAACTAATGGCTATTCCTTCTATACAAAAGCAAGATGTGGAAGCTAGAGTTTACCCAGTAGGTGAAGCAGCAGCACATCTTACTGGGTACATTGGAAGCATAACAGCTGAACAATTAGAAGAGTTAGAAGACAAAGGATACAGCAGTCAGTCAATGATTGGAAAAGCTGGACTTGAACAGGTTTATGAAAGCCGCTTAAAAGGTGAAGCAGGCTCAAAAATTTATGTAAATGGGACAGATAAAGTCATAGCTGAAAAATCACCTGTCAATGGTGAGGATATTAAAATTACTGTTAATAGTGATCTTCAAACATCTCTTTATGAACAATTAAAAGGTGAACCAGGAACGGCCGTTGCCATCCACCCTAAAACAGGAGAGACGTTAGCGTTGGTAAGTAGCCCTTCCTATAATCCAAACGAATTTATTTATGGATTGTCGAAAGAAAAATATGATTCATTGGAGAAAAATCCTTTAAATCCAATGATGGCTAGATTTAATAAAACATTTTCACCAGGCTCATCACTAAAACCTGTAACTGCAGCAATCGGTTTAGAATCAGGCACTCTTAGTCCGGATCGTACAAAGGTTATTAAAGGGTTAACATGGCAAAAGGATAGTAGCTGGGGAAATTATTATGTGACACGTGTTTCAAGTAAAGTCGAAAATGTAAATTTAGAAAATGCTTTAATGTTTTCGGACAACATTTTCTTTGCACAATTAGCATTAGAGATTGGGCCTGATAAATTATCTGAAGGGTTAAAGAAGTTTGGATTTGAGGAAAAGATAGATTATTCTTTCCCAACTAATAAGTCGACCATTTCAACAGAAGGACTTAATAATGAACCGTTATTAGCAGATTCAGGCTATGGTCAAGGACAAATCCAAATGAGTCCTATCCATCTTGCTGCCACATACACACCATTCTTAAATGAAGGAAATATGATTAAACCATACCTGGAAGTAAATCCAGAAACGAACACCACTATATGGAAGGAGCAGGTAATAACACCTGAACATGCAGATTTACTTTTACAGGATTTAGTGAAGGTTGTACAAGATCCAAATGGAACAGCATATGACCCGCATATTCCAGGTCAACAGCTGGCAGGAAAAACAGGTACAGCTGAATTGAAGCAGTCAAAAGAGGATAAAGAAGGAAAAGAAAATGGCTGGTTTATTGGTGTAAATACAAATGATCCTCAGCTTTTAATAGCAATGATGATTGAGGATGTAAAAAATAAAGGCGGCAGCCACTATGTTGTTCCGAAAGTAAAGCAAGTGTTTAAAGAATTTATTTCAAATTAAAAAAGAAGAGCTGGCAATTAACTTGCCAGCTTTTTTCAATTACAAGAGTAAGTACGCAGATACCTTTACTTCTTGCTTTAGCTATTTTTGAAAGCTGTATATCTGTATGTTTCCTTTCCTTGTGATCAATCACTACTATAGCTTACGTCTTTATCTGGATGTGTAAAAGGGACACCATTTGGTTTTTTCTTTGATTCAATCAGCTCTCTGTTTTCTGCAGTATTCCAACCGATATCATTCGTAGGATGGACCCATTGATCACCTGACATTATCGCTGGATCAACTTCATCACTCCACCTATTTAATGGTGATTCCTCAGAATCATAATAACTATCACCAATAACCACTCCATACTCATTAACAAAAGGGTCTTTCATTTTAATCCCTGTATCTTTCCATGAAGGAGAATTGATTTGGTGCGGCATTGTTTCATTGATTGAAATATTCATTTTTTTGTGTTTAGGCATTTTAACACCCTCTCTATATTGTTTTATTTCATGGCTGTTTTCGCATACTTTGTTGCTACTTACCAAGTAATGCGGTGTGGTTGATTTCAGCGAGAGATGCACGATGACCGCGGGGCGGGCGGTGAGCCTCCTCGGCGTAAACGCCTGCATGAGTCTCACCTGTCCCGCTACTCTAAGCAGGAGTCTCGCAATCTGCTCCAATCAACCTTAAATAGTTTTCGTTTTAAAAACAACAATCTTTACGAAAAGAGTCTATTTCATTAACTGTCTCCGGAGTAGTACAATATGCTTCCGCTTTTCTTTATTGTTCCCGCACATATTTTGATTATGAAATTGAAAAAGTAAAGGAGAAGGCAGGTGAGATGATGGAAAAGAAAAGAGACTTTCCAGTTGCACAATTATCGGAAACACAGATTGATACACTTGTTCAAATGGAAGCAAAACTTCGCCAGGAAACAGGTGAGGATATCGTCCTTATCGCATACGAACATATGGATAAATCATGATACCAATTAGTACCTATAGTAAAGAAGCTTTATATTGGAAAAGGTAAGAAAGTATCAACTATAAAAACTTCGGGGTGAATCATAATGAAAAGAAAAGCAGCGAGAAATCAAGCAATTAAACATAATTTTACACCAACTGAAAGCCTGCCTGATGCTGAATTTGCAGAAATTAATGATGATCAGGATCCAATGAAGGGCGCCAACCGCAATTCAAAACATGGGAAACAAGGGAAATAAATAAGATGACAAAAAAACATTTGAAAAGTAAGGACATGCAAAATCATAAAATACCTACATCTAAAGACTTGCTCAAAGAAGAATTTGGACATGAACTTGGCGACGTAAATGCGGCGAAACTTTATGAAACAATTGAAGGTAATAAAAGCAAAGGGAAAAAAGAAGGAAAAAAACGTAAATAAATAAAAAAGTGAGAGAATGATCTCTCACTTTTAGCTTACTTTTGAATCAATTTCACTACTGAAAGCGGAATAAACAGTTGTTTTCAATTGGATTGGATCATAATGAACAAGGATAAATGAATCTTCCTCAATCATTTGGCCAGTTTTTAAATAATGATTAATATTAAATGGCAGTGATTCTACAATTGTATGCTTAAATAAATCTTTTTCTGTTAATTGCTTACTTGCAAATTTATTTCCTAGAATGAGTGGATTATCTAAAATCGAACGGTAAATTTTACTTCTTTCTTGTTTTGATAACATATCATCCCACCATGGCTTACGTGGTTTATATTTTTGATTTCGCAAATAGTCATATTTCATAAATCCACTTACAATACGTAAGTCTTCATTTTTTTCAACCTCGAGGAAATCATAAAGATGCTTGTAGAGATCTTCCAACTGGTGGCCAATTCTCGTCCAACCCTTTTGATCCCAGAATGTACCGAAATCTTGAAAGAAATCAAAAGGTGTAGAAAACACTCTGGATACAAGGTATTCAATCGTTTCATCCATACGATGATCATTCCAAAACTTTTCTAGTACATCTTCAACCTGTTTAATCTTAATCATATCTTCAAACGAAAGGACATTGTTTTTTAAGATTTCATATGGTGAATGGTCCATATAAACATAACCGTGATCTTCTGCACGTAAGCGGAGCCCTGTGCCTCTTAACATTTTTAAGAAACCTAGTTGCAGTTCTTCCGGACGCAGCTCGAAGACATCATTAAATGTTTTCTTAAAGGAATGATAGTCTTCTTCAGGAAGACCAGCGATCAAATCCAAATGCTGGTCAATTTTTTGTCCTTCTTTTACCATTGTTACGGTTCTAGTCAGTTTCGTAAAGTTTTGCTTTCTCATGACAAGTTCATTTGTTAAGTCATTTGTAGACTGAACACCAATTTCAAAGCGGAATAAGCCTTTCGGTGCATGATCGTTTAAAAATTGAATAACTTCAGGTCTCATAATATCAGCTGTTATTTCAAATTGAAAAACAACGCCTGGTTTGTGTTCGTCTATTAGAAATTGAAACATTTCCATTGCATAACTTCGGCTGATATTAAATGTACGATCAACGAATTTAATCGTTTTCGCCCCATTATCCATTAAAAAGCGAATATCTTCTTTTACTTTTTCCCGATCAAAGTAACGAACCCCTACTTCAATAGAAGATAAGCAAAATTGACAGCTAAATGGACATCCGCGACTTGTCTCGATGTACGTAACACGTTTTGAAAGGTGTGGAAGATCCTCTTTAAAGTGAAATGGAGATGGTAACTCCTTTAAGTCGACTTTGTTTCGTTGCGGTTTGATCTGTACAGAATCATTTTCACGATAGGCAATTCCGCTAACTTCAGCAAAATTTCGATCACCATGTATTTCATCTAATAATTGTTTAAATGACTGTTCTCCCTCACCAATAATAATAAAATCGACTTCTGGTATTTTTTCCATCCATTCTCTTGTATCATAGGTAACTTCTGGTCCACCTAGAACAATCAATAAAGAAGGATTGATTTTTTTTAGCATTTTAATAACTTTAATCGTTTCTTCGATATTCCAAATATAACAACTAAATCCAAGAATTTCTGGCTTTTTAGTGTGCAAGTCTGTCACAATGTTCATCGGTGGGTCTTTAATTGTATATTCAGCAAGCTCAATGTCATAATCATGTTCTGCATATGCTTTTAAATAACGAATGGATAGGCTTGTATGGATATATTTTGCATTTAACGTTGATAATACTGTTTTCATTTATATTAACACCACTTCTTACAAGATTTTATTAAGATCGTTGCATTATTTCGTGCATTCAATTGTTTATTGTATCATAATTACGCAAAAAATCGTACTTGTGTTATTGGACAACAAACCAGTGTTTGGAAAAAAGAAATAAAGGGGATTAATCCCATTCTTAGCAGACAGAAGCATCGCCTCAAGGTTTTGGAGAATGAATGGAGGTGGGAACGATCAGGCTTGGACAGGTCGCGACCATGTCAGGAGAAGTAACAGAAGTGGTGTTCTAAGCTAATAAGTCTCGCTATCCAACAATAGGGGATAATAAAAAAAACCCCCAATATGGGAGTTATGCTTTATACCATTCTTTACAGGCAGTATATCTTAACTCAAGTTATTGGGAAGTAAAATAAGAATGGTTATGGGTAAAACTGCTTGTAATGATCAATAAGTTTCGCTCTATCTCATGCTCTTCTCTGTAAAGTTCCTTACATAATAATTAAAAGTAGATGTTCGTAGTTCTATAAGAGGCTGTGTGACTGCCTTTACAAGTTTCGATGACAAAGTTGAAGTCATCAGGATTGTTAAAATGATGATGAGGGCAAGACTTTGATAATCCTTCATCCAATCTAGAATTTCACTATTTCTCATGTACTGAATTATAAACCCATGGAGTAAATAGACGTAGAAGGTTCGCGTACCCCATTCAGTATAAAACGAATGCTTTTTCGGTATGAATGATAAAAAGCTTATAGACGTAATAAGTGTTAAGCTATAAAAACCTAATCGAATGACAGCACTTAGTATGGAAGGTTCGCCAAAATGTGAATATGGCTTCGATCCAAATAGCCATTCATAATCAAATTCCAAAAATGCATAGGAAACAAAAGTCACCAATAACAATACAAACGAGATTGCTTTCACATAATGTTTTGTAATGATATCAAAGTGTTTACGGTTTAAATAAAAGCCTACTAAAAACAATGGGAAGAAGACGAAAGTTCGAGAAAGGCTTAAATAATTACTGATAAATTCAAAATAGCCTGCTGCGAGTCCAATTGAAAAAGCGAGCAACAATGCCCATTTTGTGTCAAACTTCGTTACCGCAAAAAGCAGGATATTCCAAAAGAACAAGCTGACCAAGAACCATAGTGACCAATGAGGATCTAAGGGATCAAGCACCATTTCACCTTTATTTTCAATAAAATAATAATAGACAGAGTAAATTCCCTGAAATATGAGATACGGTAAAATTAATTTTTTGGCAATCTTTTTAACATAGCCTTTTTTTCTAAAACTCTTTGCAAAATATCCAGAGATTAAGATAAACGCTGGCATATGAAAAGTATAAACAAATTTGTAAACATTCATTAAAAATGGACTGTCATCAATAAACGAACGAATGATATGTCCAAATACAACTAACAGTATTAAAAAGAATTTTGCATTATCAAAATAACTATCACGATTTTTCATGAGTTCACCTTTTTCTAGATTTTATAACAACAGTAAATTCTTCTCTTTAATACCCCGCTATGGCCGTTACTAAACGATGATACGTTTAAAAACATAAAAATATAAGGGATGTAACGAAAGTGTAATCGTAATGTAAGAATTATATAGAAAGATAAATAGACTAAAACAGAGACCTTGATTCACTTCTGCTAAAGTTAGTCTGAGCCTATTTTACAAAAAGTTTACGGACTAGTTAGTGAGGTGTTGTCTTAACTAGACGGAAGTCATCACCAATAAAAAATTTTCAATCACCGAAGATAGGTGATAGATAGAACTGCCTGAAACGAGCTGACGATGGATTGTAGTCCAAGTCAGGAAAAGGGCACAGGATGTTGCTTTCTGTGTGTGATAAGTCATGCAGCATTATAAATAGAACCCATATCTATAATAGTTATTTTTTATAAAAAGTAAAACAATTTTTGATTCATTTTGACGTTTAATGAAGGACAATGGCTGAGCATGTAGAATATTTGAGTAGTAAAGATTGTGGTAATTAGGGGTGAAAAGATTGAAGAAAACGATGGAGGTAAACGAAATCGTTGCGCTCAAAGAACAATTAGCTAGGGTCAAAACTGAAAATGAACTACTTAAATCACAGCTTATTCAACATGAAAATATACTAGAAGGCGCACTGGACGGTGTAGCAATTTTAGATGAACATATGAAATTTATTGATGTTAATTCTGCGGCTTGTCGAATGTTTCAGTTAACAAAAGTAGAACTATGTAAAAGAAGTCTTTTTGATTTTCTTTCTCTCATACCTAAATATAAAATCAACAAATTTTTTGATGAATTATCTATGAATGAAACAAAGGAGAAAGAACTGGCCATTAAGTTAGAAAATGGCGAAATAAAATTCCTTGAGATTTCATTACGAAAACAAGCAATTAATGGATATGATCTTGCAATGCTTAAGGATATCTCGTTTAAGAAAAAACTTGAACGTGAACGAACAATTAATGAATGGCTTTTTAAAGATTTGTTTTATCGGGCAGCCGATGGAATTGTTCTATTTGATGAGCATGGGGCGTTTATAGAGGCAAATGAATCCTTTTGTTCCATCTTTGAAATAAATCAAACAGAATTAAATTCGTATGTACTCGAAGATTTTATATCAAAGCAAAATAATGATAAGATCAAAAAATTATGGAATGTACTTAAGGAAAATGGGAGTGCAACAAGAGAATTTCCGGTTGTTTTAAATAATGGCGTTAAGAAAATTTTTGAATTTACAACGACTTCAAATATCGTAGATGGCTTACATATGGCAATTGTGAGGGACATAACCGAAAAGCGTTCAATGGAATTGAAGCTATACAAAAGTGAAGAACGGTTTAGGGAAGTATTTGAAAATGCAATCGATGCCATTATGATTTGGAAAAACAATGGACAAATTATCAAGGCGAATCATGCTGCAAGCAGAACATTTGAATTATCTGAAGAAGAACTTATGACAAGAAATGTCTTAGATTTTATTGATCAAACATCTCCTAGCTTTGCCAAGGTAAAAAGGGAGTACATGGAAACAGGTGCGATTCGAGAAGAGTTACTTTTTCATATGCCAAATGGACAAAACAAAGAGCTTGAATTTACTTCTAAAATGAATATATTGGAAAAACATCATTTAACGATCTTCCGAAATGTAAGCGAACGAAAACATATGGTAAAGGTCCTTCAGGAAAGTGAACAAAAATTTCGTAAAATATTTGATGGGGCAATGGATGGCATCGTTTTATTTAATAATTCGTATGAAATGATTGATGCAAACCCATCAGCAAGAAAGATTTTAAATTTATTATCCGATGATCTGAAATCCTTTAAACTTTTTGAACTATTATTTTCTGGTATGAGGCAGGATGAAATTGATCCAAATGATTGGGAAGAGAAATTACAAGAAATCTCGTATACATTTGAAAATGGCGAAGAAAAAACTTTAGAATTTACCTTGAAAAATAATATTAATGAGAATATGAATCTAGCAGTACTTCGGGATGTCACAGAAAAAAGAGAGTTAGAGGAGCAGCTTAGAAAATCTGATACATTAAATGTTGTTGGTGAACTTGCAGCAGGAATCGCTCATGAAATACGAAACCCAATGACTGCATTAAAAGGCTTTATTCAACTATTAGAGGGTAGTATAAAGGATGACTATTCCTTGTATTTTAATGTCATAACATCAGAATTAAATAGAATAGAATCCATTATTACTGAATTTTTAATATTAGCTAGACCTCAAGCAATTCAATATTTAAAGAAAGATATTGGCACGATTATGAAGGAAACCATCGATCTACTAAACGGGCAAGCAATACTAGTAAATGTACAAATGGAACTATATTTAGAACAAGAATTACCATTAATCTATTGTGAGCCAAATCAATTAAAGCAAGTGTTTATTAATATTTTAAAAAATGCGATTGAGGTCATGCCAAAAGGCGGACAAATTGATGTTAAGATTAAGAGGAAAGATGAAAAACATCTCATTGTTTCCATTATTGATAGAGGCCTGGGTATTCCTGAAGATAAGATTAAAAGGTTAGGTCAGCCATTTTATACGACAAAGGAACGTGGCACAGGTCTTGGCTTGATGGTTAGTTACAAAATAATTGAAGAGCATAAAGGAATCGTAGAGGTTGAAAGTGAAGTCGGCAGTGGCACTGCCTTCCATATTACACTCCCGATTAATCACTAAGTGGTTGAAAAAAGATGAATACTTGTCACATTTTTGTCTGCAAAACATACTATTTGAGTAAGGGAAAAATGTTGCGCATGGTAAAGAAAGGGGCAAAGTATATGTTGTTTAAAAATCGTCCTACAAAGATTTACTTATATGCTTCTATATGTTCTAAACTTCATATTCTTACGGAAGCTGAAAAAAACAGTTTAATGAAAAAGACGAAATCCTTTTAGTGTAATCATGTCAGATCTGTAGAAAAAAACCTTAGTCAAGAGTAGACTAAGGTTTTTTCTTTGGAATAAAGGATTAAGCAGAGAATAATTTAGAAATTTCTTTTTGATAGTCATTAGATAAAATTCCTTTTTCAGTAATAATCCCAGAGATTAAGTGATTAGGGGTCACATCGAATGCAGGATTGAATACTTTAACACCTTCTGGAGCAACACGAATACCGTTTAATTCTGTCACTTCTTCTGGATTACGTTCCTCGATCGGAATTAGGTCACCATTTTCAATCATAGGATCAAATGTAGATAATGGTGCTGCAACGTAAAAAGGAATGTTAAATGCTTTTGCTAAAAGAGCTAAATTAAATGTCCCAATTTTATTAGCAGTATCACCATTAGCTGCAATTCGATCAGCACCAACTATAATGGCGGAAATGTTTTTTGATTTAATCGTATGTGCTGCCATATTGTCAGTAATTAGAGTCACATCAATCCCTGCTTGCATGAGCTCCCATGTTGTTAAACGTGCTCCTTGTAGAACTGGACGGGTTTCACATGCATATACACTTAAGTTAACGTTTTTTTCCTTTGCTAGGTAAAATGGAGCTAATGCTGTTCCGTATTTAGCTGTAGCAATAGACCCTGCATTACAAATGGTCATCACGCGATCGCCTTTCTGAAACACAGATAGAGCATGTTCACCAATTAAACGACATACCTCTTCATCCTCAATTTGAATTTGGATTGCTTCATGGACGATTGTTGTCTTCGCTTCATTAATGGATTGAACGTTAGAAATACTATTTACAAGTCGATCTAATGCCCATACTAGATTAACTGCAGTTGGTCGAGAGCTTGCTAAATAATCTCTGTTTTTCTTGATGTTTCGTTGAAAGTCAACAATGGTTTCAGATATATCCTGTAATGCTGATAATGCGAGGCCAAATGCCGCTGTGATACCGATTGCAGGGGCACCTCTTACCTTCAAGGATTGAATTGCTTCCCAAACGTCTTTTATCGTAGTTAATTCAAGGTATTCCGTTACGTGCGGAATTTTTTGCTGATTTAATAGTGAGATAGATTCCTCATTCCAGATAACAGAACGGGGAATCGCTAAATTTGTCGATGCCATGAAGATTAAACTCCTTTTTACTAATATTAAATGATAATTAATTGCTTACCGTTTGCTTTACATATTCCTTGAATTGACAAGGATTTTTGATCGCTTTTTGATTTTTAATAAGCTCGCTGCCTACTGATAAAGCAAGCTGCTTAGTAGAGATTTTTTTGTCAAATGGTTGTAATGTATCAAGATCTGCGACATGTGCAAGACCAATTGTGCGACGGATGATTTCACATCCGGCAAAGCCGACTGCTTCTTCGAAAATTTCTGACAATACATCCTCTAAATAGCCTTCTGTTTTAGCAAATATTTCTGCAGCATCATTTTTCCATGCTTTTGAAAATTCTTTAACAAATACATTCCATGTTGTTTCAATATGAGTAAATAAGACTTCTTGATTTTCAGCATTACGAGAAAAGGCATTTAAAAGGAAGTTTCCAAATACCTGACCAACATCGAAGCCGATTGGACCAAAATAAGCAAATTCTGGATCAATGACTTTTGTTTCGTTTTCATCTGCAAAAATACTTCCTGTATGTAAATCACCATGAAGTAGTGCTTCTGCTTTGGTTAGGAATTTTTGTTTTAGCTTTGCAACAGCTAATTTTAACTCTTGATCCTGCCAAATGCGTTCAACATCTTGACCAAGTTCTTGTTCAAAGTTATTTGTATCGTGGTTAAAGAACGGATCTGTGAAAACAAGATCTTCCGTAATTTTACATAGATCTGGGTTAATAAACTGCTTCACTAATGATTTTTTAAAATGTTGATTTACGGCATAATCTGATGTGTAAAATAATGTTTTTGCTAGAAATTCTCCAATATGTGTTGAGAGCAAAGGCAATTCTTTTCCTTCAATTAGAGCAGCACGGGCGATTTGGAGATGTGATAAGTCTTCCATAATGGTTATGGCTAGCTGTTCATCTGTATAATAAACCTTTGGTACAAATTGTGGCACAAATTCACTTTGTTTTAATAAGGCATGTGCTTCAATACGTGCTCTGTCTAATGTTAATGGCCAGCTTTCCCCTACGACTTTTGCATATGGAAGTGCTTGTTTAATGATTATTCCGTTTCCATTATCAGTATCTGTAATCTTAAAGACAAGATTTAAATTTCCATCACCAATTTCTTTACATGTTAAGTTGCTATTTTCTGTAAAAAGCTGCAGGCGTTTTGCTAAAGCGATAGCTTCGCTTTCAGTTAATGGTTTGTAAATAGATGATTTGACAGTACTCATAGTAATAACCTCCAAAAAATAATGTCCTCATGTAAGAAGATAATAGTATTTTTGATTTAGATCAGATGTGACATGAAAGCATCAGCAGTTAAGCTCGTGACATGACGGTCCAGTGCAATTAATGCGAGAAATCGTCATATATAGTAGGCAGATCAAAGAACTAATGCTTTATTTCTTTGGAGGCTTTTCTTTGGAAATAAGAAAAGCCTCTTTCGGATGAAAGAGGCTTGAAGACTTAGCTTCGCACCTCTTATCTGTCAGAAAGGAATGTCTTTCTGATGGAATTAGCACCGTGCCAATTGGAAGTCTTCGTGAATAAACACTTAGTTTCCAATGTTGATATGGTCGGTTGCTGCGGCGTCATTGGGCCAAGTCCCTCTGCCAACTCTTGATAAGAGATTATATCGTTCTGAAATGAAAGTAATGCTTTGTATATTCCGTAATTTCAGAACATTTTAGATTTTAAGAATAATAGAACCTTGATTAGCATGTTATCAATGATTATTTAGTGTTGTCAATAAAAAATTTAGAAATCAATCATAAAATTCTGGCAATCGGTCTGCGAATACTGGAATTTGATTTCGTACTTTTTTCACTGTTTTAACATCAATTTCGGCAGTTATGGATCCAGCTGTTTCATCAGCCTCAGCGATTACCGTTCCCCAAGGATCGATGATCATCGAATGTCCGGCAAATTCATTATTAGGGTCTAAACCTGCACGATTACAAGCAACAACATAACATTGATTTTCAATGGCACGGCTAATTAGTAGTGTCCTCCAATGATGTAGTCTTGGCAAAGGCCATTCAGCCACAACAAATAGAATTTCTGCTCCTTGTGTCATATGTGCGCGAATCCATTCAGGAAATCGAATGTCATAGCAAATGACACCAGCACTGTTCACACCATCAATTTTAAATAATCCTTTTTTATTTCCAGCCGCTAAATAATGGTGTTCATCCATCAATTTGAATAGGTGAAGTTTGCTATATTCATGAACAACCTCACCTTGATTATTGATGATGTACATTGTGTTCGTTACGCTTTCGTACGTTTTTTTAGCAACAGAGCCGCCAACAATGCTTACTTTATATTTTTTTGCTAGTTTACTTAGAAATTGTTTTGTTGTTTTTCCTTCATCATCAGCAATTTCATCAAGTCTCGTCAGGTCATAGCCTGTTGTCCAAAGCTCTGGGAGGACAATAATCGTTGGATTTTGACTTTCAACAGCAGAAGCAATTTTTTCTTCTACTTGCAAATAGTTACTGGCTGGATCGCCAAATTTAATATCGAGCTGTATACATGTAATGATAGGTTTCAATCAATTCACACCCTCATTTATAAAATTTTTACTTTACAAGTTGGTTCTAACAATATATGATTTGTGACTAGAATTTCAAGAATTTTTTGAGAAGGTGTTGTAAAAAATGAAAACATTTGAGCAATCACATTTACTAAATACATTACCTAAACAGTTTTTTGCAAATTTAGTAGCAAAAGTTAATAAAATTGTTGAACAAGGTTATGATGTCATCAACTTAGGTCAAGGTAACCCTGATCAGCCTACACCAAAACATATTATCGAGGCTATGCAGAAAGCAGTTGAAAACCCAGAATATCATAAATATTCCCCATTTCGGGGACAACAGTTTTTGAAGGAAGCGATCGCAACGTTTTATGAAAGGGAATATAGTGTGAAAATCGATCCTGCTAAAGAAGTTGCCATTCTATTTGGAGGAAAGGCTGGACTTGTAGAGGTACCACAATGCTTGTTAAATCCAGGCGATGTTATCCTTGTTCCAGATCCCGGTTACCCTGATTATTGGTCAGGTGTTGAGCTGGCACGTGCAAAAATGGAAATGATGCCACTTGAACGTGAAAATCAATTTTTGCCTGATTATAATCGCTTACCGGAGGATGTCGTCGCAAAAGCAAAAGCTATGTTTTTAAACTATCCAAATAATCCAACAGGTGCAACAGCAACATCAGAATTCTTCCAGGAAACTGTGGAGTTCGCTACTCAAAATGACATTTGTGTCGTTCATGATTTTGCCTATGGTGCGATTGGCTTTGATGGAAAACGCCCAATAAGCTTTCTAGAAACTGAAGGTGCAAAGGAGACAGGGATTGAAATTTATACATTCTCAAAAACCTTTAATATGGCTGGATGGAGAATTGGTTTTGCGGTCGGAAATCCTTCGGTTATTGAGGCGCTGAATCTTTTACAGGATCACATGTATGTAAGTGTCTTTAGTGCCATACAAGAAGCCGCTGCACATGCATTATTAAGTCCTCAAACATGTGTAGAAGAACTTAATGCCCTTTATGAATCACGAAGAAATGTTTTGATACATGCTTTTCGTGAAATTGGCTGGGATGTTACAGCTCCAGCAGGTTCGTTTTTTGCGTGGCTGCCAGTTCCTAAGGAGTTTGCATCGTCACAGGCTTTTTCTGATTATATGTTGGAAAAAGCGCATGTTGTGATGGCACCTGGAAACGGTTTTGGAGATTATGGGGAAGGGTACGTAAGATTAGGTTTGTTGACTTCTGAAGAAAGATTAGTAGAAGCGGCAAAGCGTATTAAAGCGTTAAACTTATTTTAAAATAATTGTTATTGACAAAAAAAATAGGATCTGTCATAATTCATATAAATTTCAAAAAACTTTATGAACGTTTCGTTCTTATCAAGAGCAGGTGGAGGGACTAGCCCTATGAAGCCCGGCAACCGACTTACCTTTGGGTAAGCACGGTGCTAATTCTTGCAGCATTCGCTGATAGATAAGGAGATATGCTTGTTGCACATGCATGGTACAGCCCCTTCGATCTATTAGTGTCGGAGGGGCTTTTTCTTTGTGAAAAAATGTTAAATAGATAATGATATATATTGATTAGAAATGATAGAATAAATACGAATAATATGTGAGAACATTCAGAAAACGTAAATGATTTACAAAAGAAAGAAGGTTTTAATGTGAGTGATGTAATTGCAACTTATCTCGTTCATGATGCAAAAGGTGATTTACATAAAAAGGCAGAAGGGATTGCGTTAGGATTAACTGTCGGCTCATGGACAGATCTTCCTTTGCTCGAGCAAGAGCAATTAAAAGCCCATAAAGGCCGCGTAATTGAAGTAACAGAACTAGAAGAGTGTGAAAAGACGAATCACTATTTAGGAAAGAAAGTAACGAAAGGCAAAATTAAAATTGCCTATCCTAGCTTAAATTATAGTCATGATCTTCCTGCTATTTTAACAACCGTTTTTGGTAAGCTTTCACTTGATGGGGAAGTAAAATTAATTGACCTAGAGTTTTCAGAAGAAGTGAAATCTTCATTCCCTGGTCCATCATTTGGTGTTGGTGGAATTCGTGAAACATTAGGTGTATATGACCGCCCATTACTCATGAGCATTTTTAAAGGGGTAATCGGGAGAGATCTTACGTATTTAAAAGATCAATTAGAACAGCAAGTTTTAGGCGGAGTTGATCTTGTTAAAGACGATGAAATTCTCTTTGATAATCTACTAACACCTTTTGAAAAACGAATACGAACTGGAAAAGAAATTTTACAACATGTATTTGATGAAACTGGTCATAAAGCTTTATATGCAGTCAATTTAACAGGAAAAACATATGACTTAAAGAATAAAGCAAAACGAGCAGTAGAACTTGGTGCAAATGTCCTGCTGTTTAACGTGTTTGCATATGGTCTTGATGTGTTACAAAGCTTAGCAGAAGATAAGGAAATTTCGATTCCAATCATGGCACATCCTGCCGTAAGCGGAGCAACAACAGCTTCAAGCCTATACGGTTTTTCAAGCTCACTCTTGTTAGGTAAGCTGTTACGATTAGCTGGTGCTGATTTTTCATTATTTCCATCACCGTATGGAAGTGTTGCATTGGAGCGCGATGTAGCGCTGGGTATTGCAGAAAATTGTCTAATGGAAGACTCGATTAAACAATCATTTCCAGTACCTTCTGCAGGTATTCACCCAGGTCTTGTACCATTGCTTATCCAAGACTTCGGGATCGACTCTGTTATAAATGCAGGCGGTGGTGTTCACGGTCATCCAAATGGAGCAATTGGCGGAGGGCGTGCATTCCGTGCAGCAATTAATGCCACATTATCTGGAATTTCCTTAAAACAAGCTGCAGAGTCTGACGAAAATTTAAAACTTGCGATTGAACTATGGGGAGCCAAAGAGGTGCACAAATGACAAATAGCGTAATCATTTGTGATTTTGACGGCACAATCACCGAGACAGATAATATCATTGCGATCATGAAAAAATTTGCACCACCTGAGTGGGTTGAGCTTAAAAATGGCGTGTTATCTCAGGCTGTTTCAATTCGTGAAGGTGTTGGTAAGATGTTTCAATTACTGCCATCTTCAGCAAAAAATGAAATTGTCGACTATATTCTACATCATGCAGAAATTCGGTCGGGATTTCATGATTTTGTTCGATATACAAAAGAGAAAAATATCCCTTTATATATTGTTAGCGGGGGGATTGACTTCTTTGTCTATCCGTTGCTTGAAGGATTAATTGATAAGGATAAGATTTATTGCAACAAAGCAGACTTTACGAACGAAAAGATTAAAATTGGCTGGCCGCATAGCTGTGATCATACATGTGAAAATGATTGCGGCTGCTGCAAACCATCTATTATTAGACAACTGACAAATAGTAACCAGCGTAAAATAGTCATAGGTGACTCCATTACTGATTTACAAGCTGCAAAGCTTGCAGACTTTGTCATCGCAAGAGATTTATTATTAGACAAAAGTATCGAATTACATTTGCCTCATAAACCATTTACGACCTTTTATGATGTGATTGACGTGTTGGAAAGTCTAGAGCAGGAGGTACAAGCATGAGCCTAAAGGAATCTAGATGGGAAGAGCTTGCTGATATTAAACGAGTGTTAGCAAAAAGAGATTGGTTTCCTGGTACAAGTGGAAATTTAGCCATTAAGGTTGATCAACAGCCGCTAACCTTTCTCGTAACAGCAAGTGGTAAAGATAAAACAAAAGAATCGAACGAGGATTTTTTACTTGTTGACAAAGACGGGAAACCTGTTGAAAATACTCATTTAAAGCCATCGGCAGAAACTCTTTTACATGTTGAGGTTTATAATAAAACAAATGCGGGCTGCAGTCTTCATGTTCATACAATTGATAATAATGTGATCTCAGAGCTATATGGTGATAAGGGCAGAATAACCTTTAAAGGGCAAGAAATCATTAAAGCTTATGGACTATGGGAAGAAGATGCGGAATTTACAATCCCGATCATTCACAATCATGCATATATTCCAAAATTGGCAGCAGAATTTGGAGAATATGTGAAAGAGGATGCTGGTGCGGTTTTAATAAGAAATCATGGAATAACGGTTTGGGGAAGAAATGCACTTGAAGCAAAAAAATATTTAGAGGCAAGTGAATTTCTATTTTCATATCATTTAAAATTATTAGCTTATCAATCTATAAAATAAATTAAGGTCCGTGATAATCAGCTAAATACACATATTTAGGCTGTTTCTAATAAATAATTAAAACTATAAAAAAGAGCAAAAAATGAGGAGGAAAAATCATGGCACACATTCATTTTCAAGCAACTGGACAAAGAATCACAAATCAAGAGGAAGTTGCAAGCTTTCTTGCTGATCAAGAGGTTATTTACGAGCAATGGGATATTACGAAGTTACCAGAAAATCTTCAAGAGAATTACAATCTAAGCGATGAAGAAAAAAATGAAATCCTAGAAATTTTTAAAGCGGAAATAGCAGATATTTCTGAGCGTCGCGGCTATAAAGCACAAGATATCATTTCATTATCTGATAGCACACCGAATTTAGATCAATTATTAACAAACTTCCAACAAGAACACCACCATACAGATGATGAAGTACGTTTTATTGTGAGTGGACATGGCGTATTTGTTATCCAAGCAAAAGATGGCCAGTTTTTTGATGTTGAATTAAGCCCGGGAGATTTAATCTCAGTTCCAGAGAATACAAGACATTATTTCACTTTAATGGAAGATCGAAAAGTAGTAGCTATTCGAATTTTCGTTACGACTGAAGGCTGGGTACCAGTGTATGATAAAGCGGAATTAAACGCATAAAAAACAATAAAAGGCGAGGTTAAACAGAATGATTCATCTGTTGCACCTCGTTTTTTATTGTTAATGAAAACTTGTTATATACATTTGATAAAGGCTTTTTTCTATGAGATTGTTGCTTAACAACGAAAACTAGTTGATTGGAGCAGATTGCGAGACTCCTGCAGGCGTTTACTCCGAGGAGGATCACCGCCCGCCCCGCTAAAAAGCGAGCATCCTCTCACTGCAATCAACAAAACCGCATTACTTGGTAAATAGCAACAAAGTTTGCGAAAACAGACTTGATAAAAATCTAATTTTTCTTTTGTTGCTTTAATAATTCTTGTTTTCGCTTTGCCAACAAATTAAATCGTGCATCAAGCTCCATGTATTTTTCTGAGTGGGTTGTTAAAAAACTTAATTCACCAAGTACCGCAGATATTTCAGTATTGACACGTAATAGCTCTTCTTCTACTTCATGCCTTTTTGGCTTGGATTGCTGTACTTTTTTTAACTCATACTGTTCGAGATTCATCTCAAAACGCTTTATTTCGGATTGATCGATAACAAGCAATTTATCACAAAGCTTATTCATAAAATAATAATCATGTGACACAATGATAATCGTACCTGCAAACTTACTTAATGTTTCTTCTAATTGTTCCCGACTCGCTAAATCTAAATGGTTTGTTGGTTCATCCAAAATTAATAAGTCATACTCATTAATTAGCATATTCGTCAATTTGATTCGGGTACGTTCACCTAAACTTAGTGTCCCAATCGGTTGATTTAATTTCGCCGCATTCATCCCCATGTTCGCAAGCGTCGTTCTTGCTTGAAAAAGTTTTTCTTGTTCGGAAAGATGTAAAGCCTCGATAGCTGTTTGAGCTATTGGCATATCAGCAACATCTTGACTTAAATAAGCGGTTTTTTGCCCGGAACTCATTGAGATTTCACCTTGAGTTAAAGATTCATTCCCTAATAAAATGTTCAGTAATGTCGTTTTTCCAGAACCATTTGGACCAATGATCCCAATTCTTTCGCCACTATTTATATAAAAATGGCTATTTTTAAAGAGAATTCGATCAGAAAACATTTTTGTTATGTTATTTGCTTCAACTGCTCTTTTGCCACGTTTCTGATTTGCCTCAAATTGAAAACGAACTTTTTTCTCTTCAATCGGTTTTTCTAATTTATTTTTTTCAAGTTCTTGATGTAATCGTTTAAGCTTTGATTTGATTGCTTTATCACGTTTTTTTGCTTTTACGCCATGGTATTCTTTCATACCTTCTTGCTCTCTCATTGTATGATGTGCTTTCCCAGCCCATTGCTTTAGTTGTGAGATTTGACCCTCAACCTGTTCTTTATATTTTTGTTGGACTTGATATTGATGAGATTGCTCCTCATACCGTTTTTTCTTTTCATCGCGATATTCAGAATAATTCCCATTGTAAATCACTAGTTTTCCTTGTTCTAATTCAAATATTTTTGTCACCGTTTTATCAAGAAAATAACGATCATGGGAGATAATGATAACAGATCCTTTAAACTCTTTAAGTTGATTCACTAACCAATTGACTCCATGTAAATCAAGATGGTTAGTTGGTTCATCTAAAATTAAAATGTCAGGGGGTGCAGACCAAATTTGTGCTAAAGCAATTTTTAACTTTTCACCACCACTTAATTGTAAAAAACGTTCTTCTTTCCAAGAATGTACTTTATTTAATCCCAACTCACTTGCTATTTCTAAGAAGTCGGAAGTTATCGTCTTATAATCATTTACAAAGTAATCAACAGATTGTAGCAAGTAACCAACTTTTAGTTCATCTCTTCTTGTGATTGTTCCTTCATCTGGTACGATATCACCATGAATGATATTTGCTAATGTTGTCTTTCCGGCTCCGTTTATTCCTACGAGTCCAATTTTGTCGTGTTCATTTATTTCAAATGAAAGTTGATCTAAAATTTGTTTATCACCAAAATGTTTTTTTATCTTACGTACTTGAATCATTGTCATAAAAAATACACCTCACCATTCTTATGAAAGAGAGGTTTCAATAAAAAAACCTCTCTATACCTAGAGAGGTTTCGTTTGCCACATCATACACAAATAGATATAGAAACAAATAGTTGTGTTCCTTCATCATTTTGAAAAATCACATAAAATTTGCTTATAGATGTATATGTTGAAGAATGGGCATACTAATCCAATTTCTCTAGGTTTAAATTATTCAATAAGTTGAATATTCTTGCCTGCGAAAAAAAAGATTAGAACTTCATTGCTTCAACATTCACCCTTCCGATCAGTTATTTACATTTATTATATGAAGGAATGGGGGAAAATGCAAATGTTTATTAAAAGCCATTCTAAACATAACAACATGTTTACTGTATATCAGTAACTTCCTCAGGATCAACGAATAATTCCGATAATCTGACTGCTGTCGCTTTTTGTTTAACAAGCGGAACATATTGTTTTAGGACAGATGCTGTTTTCTCTCCAGCGATACCAACATGTCCAATTGCAATGATTTCATTATCCTTATCTATTTTATTCATCAGAAGATTTGCCTGTTTTACAATATGACTTGTTGTGTACTGCTCATCAAAGAAAAGTTCATTTTCTAAAAAAGGAATCTCTAATTGATTCGCAAGAGTTGAGACAACACTTTTACTAGTTGTTTTGCTATCTAAATAATAAAGTCCTCTTTCTTTACACACTTCTAAGATAGTTCTCATCACTCGTTCATCAGCAGTTACTTTTGATCCCATATGATTATTCATTCCTACTGCATGTGGTACATCATCAATCGCTGCATTCACGCGTTTTCTTATTTCTGCATTAGTTAAATCGGTCGTAATTGCACCTGGACCTAACCAGCTTTTTTTTCCATGCAAAGGTTCCATAGGAAGGTGAACAATCACCTCATGTCCTTTATTATATGCTAGTTTTGCATCCTTTTCTGTTGTAGAGAGAAAGGGCATGACAGCGACAGTAAGGGGAATTGGTAGTGACAATATTTCGTCTGTCCCTTTCATACCATTACCAAAATCATCAATCACAATGGCGACATGTTTTTGAATGTTGGTTGATTCGGTTGTTTTTGCAAGTGATTCTAATGGCATGAATGTCAAAAAGAGGAGATTCAATATTAAAATAGTTTTAAACATATGTTTTTTTCTCCTTCGTATGTCAGGTTTCACTTATTTTGACCAGCAAGGAAAAAATCATGTGTTATGTACATGTTTATTCATTCATTTTTTTACTAATATTTGAAAAAAAGTAGTTTATACTAAAAAAGTTGTGGGAATAGATAGAGTAATGTTAAGTAAATAGTAATTTTTTCAAGAAATTGTCATAATTACAGTTGCTAAGTTTGTCTAAAATTGCGAATCTATTTACAAACTTAGCAAAATCTGTAATACTTCACAAAGGATATTGTTATTTGTATAGTTAACAAATCATTTTTTGTAGAACGGGGAGGGGCTCTCGATGAACCATGATCGATTAAAAGCAAAACTTCTTGAGAAAATTAACAATAAAAGAGAAGAAATGATAGAGATTGCAATTAAAGAAGGATATACAAGTGAAATGGCAGTAAATTGCAGTCAAGATTTGGACATGCTTCTTAATGAGTATCAACTCATATTAATAGAAGAAAAAGCAATGGCAGCACGCCCGTTATATGATTTAGTGCACTCAATGAAAATGTGGAATATAGGGGACAGCGTTCATTATAGTTAAAAAAAGTCAGGTCATTATCCTCGATAAAGACCTGACTTTTTTCGTTCGATAATTTGTATAGGTTGTAATCGCCTCTACATGATATTTACTAGAGCATGTTATGGCAGGGTCAAGGCGCATACGCTTTTCAAGGATGTCTTGCTCCAGCGCCTAGCTCCTCGAGGTCATAAGCCACGTATGAAATGTAGGTAAAGAACACCTTCATTTCATTCGCGTCTTATGAATGTCAGGGCTGAACAGGCGCTTCCACTTTTCTAGAAACTATTAATTAAAATAATCATAAAAAGAATTCCTATAATAAATGAATATGTCGCAATGCGCTCGTTGCCATCTCCATGGCTTTCTGGGATAAGTTCTTTATAAATGATAAACAGCATTGCACCAGCAGCAAACGATAGTCCGTATGGAACAAGGAAGCTTAAATAGCTTGTTAAGTAAAAGCCAAGTAAGGAAGCGACAATTTCAACTGCACCAGTTGCGGTAGCAATTAAGAAGGCTTTTCCTTTCCCGATACTTTGATTTATTAAAAATAAAGCAACTAAAAATCCCTCTGGTGCATTTTGTAATCCAATTGCAAAAGCGATTAAATTTCCAGTTTCAGATACATCTGATGCATAACTTACGCCTACGGATAACCCTTCAGGAATATTATGCAGTGTAATAGCGGCAACAATTAGCATCGCTTTTTCATCAAATTGAATGCCACTTTTTGTGTGTTCTAAATCAATATGCGGGATCGCTTTTTCTAATGTTGTTAAAATAAGCACTCCCAAAAATAAGCCAATTGTTACTTCAAGTATTCCTCCAAATTTTAATGACTCAGGTATTAGTCCTAACATTGCGGCAGTCATCATAATTCCTGCTGAGAATGCTAAAAGGATATCACGCCACCTATGTGTAATTGACCCTTGCAAAAACAGTATTGGAATGGCTCCTAATCCTGTTGACAGTGCAGATAATATACTTCCGATTAAAACTCCAGACATTTAGGCTTACTCCTCCTGAAATGATCCACCTTTTATCTAAAAATTCTTACTTAAAAATATTATAGCGGAAAAAACAAGTTTTGAAACAATGTATAACAATTACTATGCTTAAATTTAGTGAAGAATGATTAGAAGCATGGTTTTTTATCTTCATTTCCTTGTTGTTTACAACAATGTGTTTGTGTAAGATTAATTTCAAGAAGTGAAAATTGAGGCGGTGTAATATGACAACGGTTAAGCTTACGATTTTACAAACTTCAGATATACATGGGAACATTTTTCCACATGATTATAGTACTAGTACAAACCATGCTTGTGGATTAGGGAAAATCTCGACGATCATAAAAAATGAGCGGAAGAAAAATAACCAATTAATCCTAATTGATAATGGCGACCTTCTTCAAGGAACACCTCTAACATTTCATCATGTAAAAAAGAACAAAGATAAGAATAATCCGATGATAACCGTGTTAAATACATTAAAGTATGATGCAGCAGTAATCGGTAATCATGAATTCAATTACGGACTGTCAGTGTTACAAAAAGCTGTTCAGCAATCGTGTTTCCCGTGGCTTTCAGCAAATATTCTTACGAACAAGACAAAGTCACCATTATTCGGTAGGCCTTATATCATAAAAAATATCCAAGACATTAAAATAGCTATATTAGGAATTACGACACATTACATACCAAATTGGGAAGATCCAAGACATATTGCTGATATTATATTTCAAGATGCATTTGAAAGTGCAAAGAAATGGGTAGATTATATCAAAAAGGTAGAGAAGCCTGATGTTATGATTGTATCCTATCATGGTGGAATTGAATGTGATGTTTTGACAGAGGAACCTACAGAAGAACACACTGGAGAAAATCAAGCATATCAGATTTGCCAGCAGATTGAAGGCATAGATGTCTTATTTACAGGACATCAGCATCGCGCCATTACTGCCACAATAAATGGCGTTGTTGTCATTCAACCTAGTTTTAACGGTAAAGCCTTAGGGAAAGTAGAAATAATCATTAATAAAGAACAAAAGAAAACGATTGTTGAGAAAAAAGCATCATTACTCTTAGCTGATCAGGTAGGAACTGACGATGAAATACTCTCATTGGTTATGGAAGATGAACGACAAACACAAGAGTGGCTTGATCAACCAATCGGAGAAGTCATTGGAGACATGACAATACACGATGGTTTTAGCCTCAGATTAAAAGAACATCCAATGATTGAATTCATTAATAAAGTACAAATGGATACCGCAGGTGTAACGATCTCTGCAACAGCACTTTTTCATAGCGATTCACCTGGGTTTCCAAAACAGATCACAATGAGGGATATCGTGGCTAATTATATTTATCCAAATACTCTTAAAGTGATACGAATAAGTGGTAAGGATATGAAAGATGCGTTAGAACAATCTGCTTCATATTTTATATTGAAAGATGGAATAGTAGATATTAATCCCGAATTCTCTGTGCCAAAGCCACAGCATTATAACTATGATATGTGGGAAGGGATCGAGTATACAATTGATTTAACGAAACCGGCGGGCTCTCGTATTGTGAACCTAACAAAAAACGGTGTAGAACTTTTGATGGATGCTTATTTTGATGTCGTCATGAATAATTACCGAGCAGGTGGCGGCGGTGGTTATCAAATGTTTAAAGGAAAACCTGTCGTAAAAGAAATTCCAATTGATATGTCAGAGTTAATGGCTGAGTACATTATGAAGCGGAAAACGATAAAAGCTGAAGTGAATCATAATTGGAAAATCATTTGGTAAATGGTAGATTGATTTCGTAGGAGTGGGAAGACGTTCAACATCATTATATCGAAAAAATATATAATAGATAGGATGGCCTTGTCATATTTAGGTTATAACCTATGGAATTCAGCTGCATTATCTCATTAAAAACGTTAACTTTTTTTTTGGAAGATTGACATATTGTATAACATGTTCTATTATTAGTTTAATAAATTTAGTTTGAATTCGAGATAATCATTAAAGGATGAAGGTTATATGAATAAATCAAAGCAAACAGAAGAATCACTGAAGTTTTTTATCGTACTATCACGTGCACATCGCGCATTTAATGATGCAGTTAATAAACATATTTCTACGTTTAACTTAAATCCAACTGAGTTTGCTGTTTTAGAGCTGCTCTATCATAAAGGAGATCAACCCTTACAACAAATTGGCGGGAAGATCTTGCTTGCAAGCGGTAGTATAACGTATGTCGTAGACAAGCTTGAACAAAAAGGTTTACTTGCACGTAAAGCTTGTCCAACAGATCGAAGAGTGACGTTTGCACAAATAACGGAAAATGGCAAAAAGTTGATTGAAGAAATTTTCCCAACACATCAAGAACGGATCAACGAAATTGTTAGCGTTCTTACAGATGAAGAGAAAAACATGGTAACTGAAATGTTGAAAAAAGTTGGTTTCCATGCAAATGACTTTTTGAAATCCTAAATAAAAAGGATCAAAGCGATATGCTTTGATCCTTTTTATTTACTTTTGTTCATTTGGTAAGATTAACACTTCTACACGCCTGTTTTTTTGTTTTCCTTCACTAGTATCATTTGGAGCAACAGGGTTGAATTCTCCGAAGCCTTTTGCACTAAATGCTTTCGCATCTAATTTTTCGTTTTCAAGTAGTATTTTCATAAAATTCACGGCACGCATGACACTTAAATGCCAGTTTGAATCATACTCAGAGTTACTAATCGGTACATTATCTGTATGACCGCTAACAATAATGTTACGAGGCGGATTCATAACAAGAAGCTCTGACATTTCCTTAGCAAGATTTAGATCTTTGTTTCGTACAGTCGCACTTCCAGAGTCGAAGAAAATATTATCTAAAATGGTTATAAGTAAGCCTTCATCTGTAAGTGTTGTTTTTAATTTAGACTCAAGATTATTTTCTGATATATACGTATTAACTTTATCTTGTATTTTCTTTAAATTATTTTGCTCGATTTGCTTTTGTACTTTCTCTGCATCCTCTTCTGTTGTTTGATTCTTTTGGATATCCAGTTGTTCCTTTTCGCCATCTGGAGTAGGGCTTGGATAGTCTAGCACACCAGTTCCGCCGGTGAAAGTAGAGTTGAAAGATCTGGCAATTTGCTGAAACTTCTGAGCATCTACTGAGCTCATCGCAAATAAAGCAATGAAAAGTGCGAGAAGGAGTGTCAATATATCAGCATAGGGAACAAGCCACGATTCATCAAGATGTTCATCATGTTGTTTATGCTTCTTTTTTCTAGCCATTGACGCTCTCTCCTTCAGCAGTCATTGCATTTAATTTGTTTCTTTCATGAACAGGCAAATATGTTGCAAGCTTTTGCTCAATCGCTTTCGGAGCTTGTCCTTCTAAAACTGAAAGAACACCTTCAATCATAACTTCCTTTACTTTTACCTCTTGTCTAGATTTACGTTTTAATTTATTAGCAAACGGATGCCAAATAACATAACCCGTGAAGATCCCGTACATTGTCGCAATAAAAGCAGCTCCAATGGCTGCTGCTAATGCATTAGTATCTTCCATATGAGACAAAGCAGCAACTAAACCAACAACAGCCCCAAGTACACCAAGTGTTGGCGCATATGTTCCAGCTTGAGTGAAAATAGCTGCAGAGGCTAGGTGTCGTTCTTCCATTGCATCAATTTCTTCTGTCATGACATCACGAATAAATTCTGCATCTTGACCGTCAACAGCCATTAATAAACCGTTTTTCAAAAAAGGATCCTCAATTTCAACAAGCTTAGCTTCTAGAGCAAGTAAACCTTCTTTACGCGCAACTTGTGCCAATTCAGAGAAAAATGGTATTAACTCTTGAATCGTAGATATTTTTCTTTCTTTAAAGATGATTCCAAATAATTTTGGAACCTTTTTTAGCTCATTTGAGGGGAATGCAATTGTAACAGCTGCAATTGTACCCAAGATAATGATTAATAGTGCAGGTACGTTTGCTAAGGCAGACAGGGGTACACCTTTTAAAACCATCCCAACACCAACTGCAACAAGTGCAAGAATGATTCCCAATAATGACGTTTTATCCATCGTAAATCACCATATTTCCTATTATATTTCTTATCTATTATATCGGAGGATTATAAAAAATTTTAAGGGGTTCTTAAAGAAAATGTCGAATGATCCTAAAAGCTAAATGTTTTTTGTCACAATTTAGATAAGGATTGCGATACTCCAATAATAAAATGGAAGAAAGGGGACAGTAAGGTGACTAAAGAAAAAGAGCTTAGAATAGTAGTTTGTTTTAAAATCATCTGCATATATTGCGCAACATGCACCAAGAAGACTTGTACCGCAAATCAACACATCTCCGTAAAACGCACCAAAGAATTCTACATAAACAATAAATCCAAATGAAGAAACATTGATGATAAGCAAAAGAAAGGAGATCAATAATAGAAGCTTTGAAAATTTTTTCACAGTCAACACCTCATTGCATGTATATGAGAGATGAAGATAAACAATGACAGACAGAAAGACAGGCTATTGGCCTGTCTTTCATAATTGATATTTTTTGAGTCAAATCATTATTTTAGATAGATTAGTAAAGGGAGTTTTATAAAAACTAGATTAGGTCATAATTTCTTGATATGTCGTATAATTACAAATGATAAATAATGTGGCATTATCAGGAATAGAGTCATTGAGCTGTTGTATGATCGTTAGGTCATTTCCATTTGATATGAGAAGTGCACCTTTTGCTGTGAGAGCTTTGCTCGCGTCTGCATATGTATGCCATTCCGGTTTTCTTGCAATAGCATAAAGGTCAAATCCTGAATGACTTGTTAACTGTCTAATAATTTCACTTGAACCGTTAAAAAGTATTGATCTAGCGGCAAGATGTGCAGCAGTGTCATTAGCTGTAATGAATTCTTCAACATTGGCATGGACAAAGGCATCAATGTGCTTTGAATTTGCCACTTCACAAATTGTATAGATATGGTGATTGTGTTTTTTTCCTATCCCTTCAATTGTAGAAGCAATTAATAAAGTAAGCCCATCAGCTTGTGATGCTGTCATTAAACCATCTGGTGAAAAAACCATAACTGATTTGCTTTTGAGCAGGTTTGCTTGATGGAGGACATCAATATTTGCAGGATTTCCATTAACAAATTCAACTTGTTCTTGTATGACTGGTGTTTTTTCAAGTGTTTCATCAATGATAACAATCTGGATGTTTTGAAATGTTTTTAATAGTTCGTCTAATGTAATGGCTGCTTTTGTTGTCCAGTTTATTAATATAATGTGATTTTCTGTTGAAATCTTCAATTTTCCTGCCTCCTTTAATTTTTTTCGAATGCTAAGGAAGTCAAATACTTTCCCAATAAAAATCGTCATAAGTCCAATGCCAACTATATATAAGCACATTGCAAATATTTTTCCAGGAACAGTTTTAGGTGAAACATCTCCATAGCCAACTGTGGCAATAGTTGTCATTGTCCACCACAAACCTTCAAATGGAGTTATAAAAGTCTCAGGTTCTAAAAAATAAATAACATAACTACTTGAAAACACTAATGACAATGTAGCAAATATAAGAACCCAATTATTCATTTTTACAACTTTTAAAAAGAATCGTCGGAAAAAGATCATTTGTTTTACTCCTTTCTTCTCACGAACGAATGTTTAGAGAGAGTAAGAAAATGTTAACATATTAAATTGACAGAATAAAAAATGGTGAGAAGCGACTTTAAGTCGTTCTCACCATATTTATTCAAGCATCTACAACAATTTCATCATTTTTAACATCAACGAAAACTTTTGATACATTTCCTTCATCTAATAGGAGATCAGTTAGTTTATCTTCAACATGTTCTTGGATGACCCGACGAAGTGGTCTTGCACCAAAAGCAGGGTGGTATCCTAGTGCTGCAAGTTTTTCTTTTGCTTCGTTTGTTATAGTTAATACAATATCTTGTTCAGAGAGAGTTCTTGATAATTCCTCAACCATTAACGAGACAATTTTAATAAGATCATCTTTTTCAAGTGAAGAAAATTCAATGATATTATCGAAACGGTTTAAGAATTCTGGTTTAAAGAATGAACCTAAAGACTGTAATAAATTACTTTCTTCAACTGCTGTCTGAGCAGATGCTCCAAAACCGACAACTTTTTGTTTGGCTCCGACACCAGCATTACTTGTCATAATAATGACAGTGTCCTTAAAACTAACAGTGCGTCCTTGACTATCAGTTAGTCGACCATCCTCAAGGATTTGCAGAAACATATGCTGAACGTCTGGATGAGCCTTTTCAATTTCGTCTAATAAGATAATGCTATATGGATTTCGGCGGACTTTCTCAGTAAGCTGACCTGCTTCATCATGTCCAACATATCCTGGCGGTGAACCGATAATTTTAGAAACAGCATGCTTTTCCATATATTCACTCATGTCTAGACGGATCATTGCATCTTTTGAACCGAATAATTCCTCTGCTAAGGTTTTGGTTAATTCTGTTTTTCCCACACCTGTTGGTCCAACAAAAAGGAAGGAACCAATTGGTCTTGTTTTCGATTTTAAACCTGCGCGGCTGCGTCTAATTGCTTTTGAAACTTTCTTTACAGCTTCTGCTTGACCAATTACCTTATCAGATAGATTTTGTTCTAAATGCTTCATTTTTGATTGTTCATTTTCATGTAGCTTACCTACTGGGATGCCAGTTTTCTTCTCTATAATTGCTTGTATATCTTCCACATCAACGATCATATTATCTGTATTTTCATTCTGATCTAATTGAGCCTCAAGACGCGCTTCTTCATCTCTTAATTTAGCTGCTAATTCATAGTTTTCATTTTGAGTGGCTTCTTGCTTTTGTTTGCCAATCAGAAGAATGCGTTCTTTTAATTCTTCATCATTAACATTTGTCATTGTTAAATTCTTTTTAGAGCCAGCCTCATCAAGCAGGTCAATTGCCTTATCAGGTAAAAATCTATCCTGAATATAACGCTGTGAAAGTGTAACACATGCATTGACCGCTTCATCAGTATATGTGACATGATGGTAGCTTTCATACTTATTTTGAATTCCTTTTAGAATATTGATGGCCTTTTCTGTAGAAGGTTCTTGTACAATTACTGGCTGGAAGCGTCGTTCAAGTGCTGCGTCTTTTTCAATTGTTCGGTACTCTTTAAGTGTTGTTGCACCAACAACTTGCAGCTCACCACGTGCAAGAGCAGGTTTTAGTATGTTTCCAGCATCCATTGATCCTTCTGCAGAACCAGCGCCTACAAGCTGATGAATTTCATCGATAAATAAGATGACATTTTTACGTTGCTGAAGTTCCTGAATGATCTTTTTCATCCGTTCTTCAAATTGACCTCTAATTCCTGTGCTTGCAACGAGTGAGGCAACATCTAAAAGATATACTTCTTTATTAACGAGTTTAGCTGGGACAGTGCCATTTGCAATTTTAAGAGCAAGTCCTTCAACAACAGCCGTTTTACCAACGCCAGGCTCACCAATTAACACAGGGTTATTTTTATTGCGGCGATTTAATATTTCAATAATACGGTCAACCTCTTCATCACGGCCGATAACAGGATCAATTAAACCGGTACGTGCTGCTTGTGTTAGATTACGTCCAAGTTTATCAAGTATTCCACCATTGCCTTGCTGTGTTTGCAGTGATGAATTTTCTTGATGTCCAGCTTGGCTTGTATGAAATCCTTTCAAAAATTCATCAAATGGAAATGTTGGTATGCCATTTGAAAATCCAGAAGGGATTGTTTGTTTATATGCTGCGAAGCAGTCTTGACATAATGTTAATTGTTTTTGTTGTTTATTTAATTGAATGTTTACATGGATAGTAGCTTGTTTATGTTGACAATTTTCACACATCATATTCAAAACTCCTTTTCTGTGTAGAATCTTGTAGAATGATAGTTTGACCTTCTTTGACAATAGTATACTTTGACCTTTTTTGACTTTCAAGTATTTAGCTTCGAAATTTTTTTGTCTATTTTTTCCAATATACTTCAATACCACTTAGAAGAGTGAAGAATCATCTTTGAGATTCCTCATATAATGATACAAGCTATTGAAACTAGAGTGGGGTGTATAAGGTGATGAGATCATGGGCTTCTTCCTTTCAAGTTGCAGCTGTATATATTGGTACTGTTGTGGGAGCGGGTTTTGCAACAGGAAGAGAGATCGTTGAGTTTTTTATGAAATATGGAGTATTTGGTTTAGCTGGAATCATATTAGCAGGGTTTCTTTTTATATCAATAGGTACAAAAATGCTTATTTTATCAAAAAGAATAAATGCTACCTCCTATCAAGATTTAGTGAACTATTTATTTGGAAGAAAAATTGGGAGTTTTGTGAATATCTTGATGCTCATTATTCTATTTGGCTTAACATCTATTATGCTATCTGGTGCAGGCGCTATTTTTAAAGAACAGCTGGGTCTCTCTGTTAAACTAGGTGTTATTATCACCATTTTACTAACAATTGCTGTCATGTTTTTTGGTGTGAAAGGATTATTTAGCGTCAATATGATCGTTGTTCCAATGTTAATATTGTTTAGTTCAATCCTTGCCATACAGTCGTTTTCTGTAGAAGCATTTTATACGAAACCAGTGGATATGTCTTTTTCTTTCAAATGGATTTTATCCGCCATTTCCTATGCTGCCTTTAACTTAACAATGGCATCGGCTGTTCTCGTGCCATTAGCAAGTGAAATTAAGGATGAGAAAGTGTTAAGAAGGGGTGGTATGCTTGGCGGTTTTTTATTAACAATCATTTTAATAAGCAGTTATATCGCCCTTTCCACGCTGCCAAATGTGATGGAATTTGATATTCCGATGGCAGAGGTCATGAAAACGACATTTTTTGCCTTCTACTTTATTTATATAGCTGTGATTTTTGGTGAAATCTTTACATCTGTAATAGGGAATTTATATGGACTTGAAAAACAACTGCTTACATACATTCAATTGCCTCGTATGATCGTTGTCTGCACAATTTTATGTATCTCTGCATTTATAAGTAAAATTGGCTATAGTTCATTAATTTCTTCGTTGTATCCTTTGTTTGGTTATATATGTTTGGGGATGTTAGTGTTGTTAATTGTTAAAAAAGTTCCGAGTAAATAAAAGTAGTATGATAAAATAGTGTAATATCTGATCGCGTGATTGAAAGGAAGAGATTTTTGAACATTTTATGGGATTTTGATGGAACATTATTTGATACATACAAGGTCTTCACCGATGTTATGCATGAGGTATTAGGTGAAGATATTCATAAGGATGATATTTTCAAGGAGCTTAAAATATCATTTTCACATGCTACAACATTTTTTGAGTTAACAAATAAGCAAATACTTGAATTTAAAGAAAAGGAAAAAACAGTGTCTCCAGAGCTGAAACAGCCTTTTCCATATGTTGAAGATGTCCTGAAGAAAGCCAAACTCAATGTTATCATGACACATAAGCCAAGAGTAGAAGTACAAACTATTCTTGATTTTTATAACTGGAACCATTACTTTGTAGAGATCGTCGCGGGTGATGATGGGTTCAAAAGAAAACCAGATTCAGCTTCTTATGAATACCTGCATAATAAATATGATTTGGACATTGCTATAGGTGACAGGGTTTTAGACATCATTCCTGCTAAAAAAATAGGTTTGCATACTTGTTTATTTCAAAACGAGGCAAAAGGGGCAGATTTCTATTTACATACATACAAAGATTTTTTCGATAAAGTGAGAATATAGCAGGAAAAAACCATTTAAGCTCATAATCCGTTGTTTTTTCGTTAAAAAAGGTATTTTAATACGGTTTACAACATATTTATTTAGGAAATTAGCAAAGTGTAACGTTTGACTGTTTTGATTCTTTCGTATTATGATTATTCTAATAAAAACTGTGGGGTGATAAGATGGGGCAGTGATGAAATTTCATAGACGACTAGCATCCATTATTTTACTCCAAGCGGGTGCGGCAAAATAAGAGACTAATAGTTTAATTAATTTTTAACTCTCAGGAGGTGACTCCTTTTCCGTTTTTAACGGAGTAAGGAAGCTTATTTGGACATAGTGAATTTGTTGCTTGTTGCAATTTTGATCGCTCTTACGGGTTTTTTCGTTGCTTCAGAATTTGCGATTATTAGAATTCGAAGCTCTCGTATTGACCAATTAATTGCAGAAGGAAACAAAAAGGCAAGTATTGTTAAAAATGTTATCGATCATCTCGATGAATATTTATCAGCTTGTCAATTAGGAATTACCATTACAGCATTAGGGTTAGGGTGGCTTGGTGAACCGACGATTGAACATATGCTTTCACCATTATTTGAATCTTATGCGATACCCAGCTCTGTTGCAACAGTATTGTCTTTTGTCATTGCCTTTACAACCATAACGTTTTTACACGTTGTAGTAGGGGAAATGGCACCGAAAACAGTGGCTATTCAGAAAGCAGAACAAATAAGTTTTTGGATTGCACGACCATTAACTGTGTTTTACCGTATCATGTACCCATTTATTTGGATTCTAAACGGCTCTGCACGTTTTATTACAGGGTTGTTTGGATTTAAACCTGTTTCAGAGCATGAAATGGCTCACAGTGAAGAGGAACTTAGAATCATTGTTTCTGAAAGCTATAAAAGCGGTGAAATAAACCAATCTGAATTTAAGTATGTGAATAAAATCTTTGAATTTGATAATCGAATTGCAAAAGAAATAATGGTACCTCGTACAGAAATGACTTCATTATCCATTGATTCGTCTATTAAGGAGCAATTAGAGATTATTAAAGATGAAAAATATACTCGTTATCCAATTGTAGATGGGGATAAGGACCATATTATTGGTATGGTTAATATTAAAGAAATTTTCACAGACCTTATTCAGGTTGAACAACAACATTCGTTTTCAATTGATAAATATATCAGACCGATCATTCAAGTAATTGAATCGATTCCGATCCATGATTTGCTTGTAAGAATGCAAAAAGAAAGAATTCATATGGCTATTTTGGTTGACGAATATGGTGGTACTGCAGGTCTGGTCACAGTTGAGGATATTATTGAAGAAATAGTCGGAGAAATTCGTGATGAATTTGATACAGATGAAGTACCATTGATTCAAAAAATCAATGATTCCAAGTATATTATCGACGCAAAAGTCCTTGTTAGTGAAGTAAATGAATTATTAGGTTTAAATATTGATGATTCTGATGTTGATACAATTGGAGGTTGGATATTAACAGAACATTACGATATCCAAAAAGGTGACTTTGTTGAATATGGGTCACATTCCTTTAAAGTAAATGACATGGAAAATCATCATATTCGCTACCTGGAAATCACGAAAATACAGCAAGAAGTATTATCTAATCCAACTATACTTGAAAAGAAAATTGCTACATCCTAAAGAACTTACTTCTGTAAGTTCTTTTTTGCATAAAAGGTTTAGTACTACTTTGATAACTTTTTCCGCTTGCCAATCATGGTAATGGTATATTTTAAAATAATTCAACTATAAAGAATGTTGAGTCATACAAATTTTCTTACATAAGGGGTGTATTTGCCTGAGTGAGTACTTAATCATGAACCAATTTGAATATACTCGTCAGGTTACTTTGCAACATACAAACTAGATTTGCGAAGTAATAGCTGATATTGTGCCAAAGGGTCTGAAAAAAACTATCGTTGGCAATCAGCTCATATTAATGCTTCTGTTGAAGGACTTCTCTTTCATTTTACGAATGAACAAGTCAATCTTCCAGAAGGTTATAATGAGTTCATTTCAACTGGAACAAATCCGGGTGATTGGCAAAGTCAACCGACAAAGGTGGATGAGATCGTACCATTTGCTAGCAGAACAATGAAACATTTAATGGCCGACTGGATGAGAAAATTTCAAGTCCACTTCAATTAGGCCCATTGCAATTAGAAACCATCGGAGAAATATTGTCCTTTATATCTCTTAACGAAAAATGAATACATTGGCCGTATAAAAAGTCTAAATGAATAAAAAAAGCGTAATCATCATAATCAACAGTTGTTAGGTAAGTCATCCATTTGCGTTTGGACGTTCTTTATTTATCCTGCTAACTATTTGAAGATATTTCCAATTATTATGAAACTTTCATTGGTGCTGTAAAACGTACTATAGTCGTGTGAAAAGGAGGGTTATTAATGAATAATGTTAAAGGGATATACGGTTTCTTCTTAGTTGCATTAGGAATTATCTTTTTATTACAATCTCAAGGACTTTTATTCTTTCAGGGTTAGGATTAGTATTTCTTGTCCAAGCTGTCCTTTCAATAAATATCTTATCTTTTTGGCCGGCAATCTTGATTGTTGTTGGATTATTCCTTATTTTTAGTAGAAGCAGCAACTCGTCGAAGAATCTTTAAGAATGAATTTTTCACATCAGGAGAAAATAAAAAGGAATCTTCTAGATAAAGGAGTTTTTAATGTATGACACAATCAAAATCACAACAAGAACGTCAATGGGCTGTGCGAAAACAATCGCAAAATCCACATGGCAAGGTTAAATCATTTGATCAGTTAGCTGGTGAAGCAGGAAAAAAAGAAGATAAATAAAATATAATTTGAACAGGTGCTCATAGGCGCCTGTTTTTTTATTGGGATTGGATTTTATTTAATTTCCTAATAAAATGTAAATTTAGCACGAGTATTGTATAAATAACTGGATAACAGAGGGCTGAATACCATAGTTTCCAACCATTATAATAAAATACTTCTGTGTGTAAGGATAAGTATTCACAACATAAAGTAATAATCGTGCAAAGCAAAATGTATGTTATTTGTTTTATAATGTTCTTTTTATATGGAAAAAAATTCAAAATAAGGATGTTTGCTGCAGGATAAATAACAATAAATATGACGATGTATTCCCAATTAATACCTTTATCAAAAAAACCATATAAGTCAAATTTTAAGTCTAAATATATATCTGCAAGAGATGCTAAAAATGTAGCAAAAAAAGAAGTAGTATACATTTCCATGCTCGATATACGCTTAGGAATATAAATAACAGCTAAAATTGATCCTATTGTGACTAGAACTAATACCGTCATATATAATGATTCCTTTATCAATTTTTTGTTTGTCTCTTTTCTAAGAGATTGTTGTTTTTAAACGACAACTATTTAAAGTTGATTGGTGCAGCGGGACAGGTGTGAGACCAACAAGCGTTTATGACGAGGAGGCTCACCGCCCTCTCCGCTAAAAAGCGAGCATCCTCTCGCTGCAATCAACAACACTACTTGAAAATAACAAGAATGTTTGCGAAAAAAGCCTTTTGTTTTAATTTTAAGCATCTTCTGTAGCATCATATAACCATTTCATTGCAAAAAAAAAATATTCGTGATATAGTTTCTTAGTTGAACTGATAGATAAATCCGATCAAGTAACAGGTGAGGATCGGGAGAGGTTATAGCGAAACCCTCTATAAAAAACTACCATATCATGAGTTAGTTTTTTATATTGCAGGAACGCTACACACCTCGAACATTCGAAGGTGTTTTTTTTATGAAATCATCACTTATTTTATAAAAAATGGAAAAGAAGACGAATACCATTAGGATAGTATATCTTTAAAATAATGTGTAATGAGGAAATGTAATATACATGGAATTAATAGGAAGGGAACGTAATAGATGAAAAATGAAAAAGCTGTCGTTGTTTTCAGCGGTGGACAAGATAGTACAACATGTTTATTTTGGGCTTTAAAACAATTTAAAGAAGTTATTGCAGTTACATTTAATTATAATCAGCGACATAGCTTGGAAATAGACGTAGCAAAATCAATCACAAATGAGCTTGGTGTGGAGCATCATGTTCTTGATATGTCCTTATTAAATCAGCTTGCACCTAATGCATTGACTAGAGAAGAAATTGCAATTGAACAAAAGGATGGCGAACTTCCTTCTACATTTGTTCCGGGAAGGAATCTTCTGTTTTTATCGTTTGCGACAATTTTAGCGAACCAAATTGGAGCTAGACATATTGTGACAGGTGTTTGTGAAACAGATTTTAGTGGATATCCTGATTGTCGGGATGCCTTTGTGAAATCTTGCAATGTCACGTTAAATTTAGCACTTGATAAACCTTTTGTTATTCATACACCGTTAATGTGGATTAATAAAGCAGAAACCTGGAAACTGGCTGATGATCTTGGTGTGCTTGATTATATCCGCGAGAAAACCTTAACATGTTATAACGGAATTATTGCAGAAGGCTGTGGAGAATGTCCGGCATGTGAGCTGCGAAAAAGAGGTCTTGATGATTATTTACTAGAAAAAGGTGCGACTGCCCAATGATTCAACAAATATATCCTCAAGTACAACATTCATACCAATTTGAATTAAATAAGGACATGCATATTTCTGCTGCACATTATATCCCACATGATGATGCGGGAAAATGTCAAAATGTTCATGGTCACACGTATTTTGTCAATCTTACAATTGCAGGTGACGACTTAGATGATTCTGGTTTTTTAGTTAACTTTGCTAGTTTAAAAAAGCTAGTCCATAAGCGATTTGATCATACGATACTCAACGATCATAGCGAACTTTTTTCGAATCAAGATCCTGATTATTTTCCAACAACTGAAGGGATTGCACGAGTCATTTGGGAAGTGGTGCAAAAGGAGCTTGATACAAAAGCAAATAAACCGAAATGTGTTCAAGTTTTTGTTAGGGAAACGCCAACAAGTTATGTCGTGTTCCGACCTAAACAAAAGGGGAGACAAGAGTGAAAAAAGTACCAGTTTTAGAAATCTTCGGACCAACGATTCAAGGTGAAGGCATGGTAATCGGTCAAAAAACCATGTTTGTTCGTACTGCAGGCTGTGATTATTCTTGCAGCTGGTGTGATTCTGCTTTCACATGGGATGGTTCAGCAAAAAATGATATTAACCAAATGACAGCAGAAGAAATTTGGTCAGAGCTTATCAAAATAGGTGGTGACCGTTTTTCACATGTCACCATTTCTGGTGGTAATCCGGCACTATTAACAAATTTAAGCGAGTTAGTTGACTTATTGAAAGAAAACGGGAAAAAAATTGCTATTGAAACACAAGGTAGTAAATTTCAAGAATGGTTGAAAGATATCGATCATTTAACGATATCACCAAAGCCGCCCAGCTCAGGTATGAATACAGATTTTTCAAAGTTAGATCATATCATTGAATCATTACGACCGTATAGTGATCATCAGTCAATTAGTTTAAAAGTGGTCATCTTCGATTCAAATGATCTTCAATATGCAAAAGAAGTACATGGAAGATATCCTAAAATACCATTCTATCTTCAAGTTGGGAATGCAGATATAAATGAGGCAGAAACAAATAAACTTGTAAAGATATTACTTGAAAAATATGAGTGGCTAATTGAACAAGTAATAGGAGATAAAGACTTAAACAATGTCCGCGTCTTACCCCAGCTTCATACATTAGTGTGGGGAAATAAGCGTGGAGTATAATGATTGAAAAGAGGGAAAAAGAAATGACTGGTAGAAAACAGGAAGAAATGAAGGAAGTTACACTACTTGGCAATCAAGGAGTAAACTATTTATTTGAATATTCACCAAATATTTTAGAAACATTTGATAATAAACATCCAAACCGTGATTATTTTGTAAAATTTAATTGCCCTGAATTTACTTCATTATGTCCAATTACAAGTCAGCCAGACTTCGCAACGATATACATTAGCTATATCCCTGATGTGAAAATGGTTGAAAGTAAATCATTAAAGCTGTATCTATTTAGTTTTAGAAACCATGGTGATTTCCATGAAGATTGCATGAATATCATTATGAATGATTTAATTGAACTGATGGATCCTCGCTATATTGAAGTATGGGGAAAATTCACACCACGCGGTGGAATATCAATTGACCCATATACAAACTATGGAAAACCTGGAACGAAATATGAAGAGATGGCGGCATATCGTTTAATGAATCACGATTTATATCCTGAAAAGGTTGATAATAGATAATTAGTTTAAAAGTAGCGTGGTCACACAAAAATGGAAAAGGTCACAAAGAATAATAGTCCAATTTTAACTGAAGTGTGACTGGTCACAGTAATTTAGAGTTAATTTGTATAGTTGTGTGACTTATAGTGTGACCTCGACTGTGACCCGAAAGTGAACTTAAAAATTGATTTTGTGACAGCTAAATTGTGACTTAAAAGACAGGTATTTGATACTTGTCTTTTTATATTCAAAATAAAAAACCCTTCATTTAGGGTTTTAAATTTCATCTTTAAATGTAACAACTTCTGTAATGTCACACTTTAAATATTCACAAATTTGAGCAATTGTTTTTAATGATATGTATTCTCTTTTAGAAATCTTAGCAAGAGTTGCACCTGAAATGTTTAATTCTTCTCTTAAATCTTGTCTTGTTTTTCCTCTTTTTATCAAAGTTATTTCCAACGGTTTATAGTTGGGTTTTAACATTTCCGTTAATCTCTCCTTAATTTATCTTATAAACTTATTTTATCCTATAAGTTTACTTATATAAACAAAAAGTTTAGGAAAGTTTAAAATGTAACACGTATGTTAGATAAACTGCAAATAAAACTCCCTTGTTCATTATTAAAAACCTTTTGTTCAAAAAAAGAAACTTTTTGGAAAAAAATACTTGTCATGGAAGTCCTTGGATGTTATTCTAAGTTTAGAAAACTAAACGTAAAGAGTAGTAAATAAAATAGAAAGTAAGGTTTTCTAAAAAAACAGGGAACAGGGAATGGGGAATGTAAAATGATGAAAACAGTTCAAGAGTATAGTGTATTAGCAGGATTAAATTTAGATGTACGTTATGGAGCTAAAGGTGAATTGGAAACATTCAATGATGATTCATTTGCAAATGTAAATGTATTGAATTAAAAGTGATGGATTGGGAATTTTCAGATAGAGTTTACTTTGTAGAAGATGAAATGATGTACATGGGATTTAATGTTGTAGGTATCACAGAAATAAAAGATATAAATGAAAAAAGAGCCTTTGCACAGGCTCAATACACTTTAAATGAGATGACTATTCAAGAAATTATAGTGACTGCAACATTTAACGACGGAACAGTCACACCACTAAAATTAAATGACTATAACATGGATGTTACGAGCATCCAAGAAATGTAACTTACTAAACTTTAAGTTTACCTTACTTAATTAGTATACAGGCGATTAGTAAAAATAATCAATAGATAAAAAATACAAATTTTAGGAATGTTGTTACGAGCGACATTCCCTTTAGATATATTTAAAGACACCCTAAACAGTCACCATAATGTCTTTATTCAATTTTAAGATATTTAAATAAATTTAAGGTGTAAATACATTAAAGTTATCAATGTTACTTAATCTCAATTCTAAGCCTAGAAACACACTGAAAATAGTGGAGTAAATGAATTGGTATTACTGGTTAAGGTGTTTGTGAGGGGAAGAGTTACAATTCTATAGAGTATAGAGATTAGTTAATTAGAATGCTTAATTAATACTTTACACCTTTAAATTCAATGCTTTTCATTTGGGTAGAATATTTAGTTCCATCAAATTTCATTATAAGTTTTATTTGCTCAACAGCATCTGAAATACCACTTGCGTTAATAATAAGTTCACGGTCATCGACGGTAAAAATGTATTGTTTCAAAGTTTTCACCCACTCCATAATGATTTATGAAGTAATAATATGTGAGAAACTGGAAATCATTCCGTTTAAAGGGTAGATTTTGTTACGTTGTTATTTTGTCGAAATAAAGACACATAGACAGGTGATAATTAATGGTTCTTGGAGGATTGTAGATTGTCTGCTACGTTATATCCAATTACTGAAATGTTGCACGATTGTATATTCTAAATTATGGATGAATAAAGATATGGCGCTAGAAATAAGGGGTGAGATAATAATTGCGAGGGTGCTTGAAATTTCAAGAAGGATAGTTTGTATAGTTTATAAATAGGAAAAGGGAATAATTAAATCAATCCCATAGAAACTTAGATATCTTCATAAGAATGGTCAAGTAGAATTTCAATCATATTTAAAACTCCCTTTTTATTTTTATTATATCAACTGAAAGGGGAGTCTCACGTAAATGTTTTCAAATAAAAGGTCAATCTTATAGAAAATAAAAAAGACTCCTTTTAGAGAGCCTGGAAAAATTTAATCTTCTTTATTTTCTTCATCTTCTTCATCTTTTTTATTAACTTTCTTATTTAGTTTGTCATCAACTGTTTCTGTTTCTGAAACTGCGTTATCACCGAACCAAATTCTAATTCGATCTTTTGCTTTTTCTTTAACTTCATTATCAATAAACATAGCTACTGTTACAAGGGCACCAAATAAGCCTGACATATCATCTGCGTATCCAGCAGGTAGTAGATCAGGAATTAAATCAACAGGAAATATGAAATATCCTAATGCTCCTATGATAACTGTCTTCGCCCAAACTGGAGTTGTTGGCTTTTGTAGAGTGTAAAAAAGTAAGAGTGCTACATAAACAACCGAAACACCAGCTTTTTTACCGAACTTCTTTAGTTTACTCCAAAATGAATCTTCTGAAAAATGTTTTGAATAATCTTGAGACATTTCATTACCTCTCATCTAAGAATTTTATAGTATCGTAGGACAAGACTATTTTACCAGGAAATATATTTTTTGGAATAAAAAATACAAAAAACTTTTCTATAAAATACCAATTTGATTGAGACTAGGTAAGTCACGCTTAATGACATAATAATAAACAAAAATATTGCTCAAACCATTGAGATTACTAGCTTTATAGCATATATAAGATACATTAAATAAATGTCTTTAAAGACGGTGAAGTAAGTCAATTGCATCCAACTGGACATAGAGGGGTAGATATAGCATTAAATGAAGGAACATCGTTAAAAAGTATCAAAGATGGAATAATCGAAACAGTTTATGATGGAAGTGCAAATATAGGTAAGGGTGTTAAGATACAATTTGAAGATGGAACAGAAGGTATATATGGTCATATGAGCAAGGTTTCGGTTAAAGAAGGTCAAGTTAGTATCTGATGGTCAAGTAATAGGATTGAGTGGGAATACAGGAAGATCAACAGGTGAACATTTACATTTTGAAATCAAAGAAAATGGAACATTTGTTGATCCAACTTCATTAGTTGATCAAACAGTTAATCATGTTTCTATGTGGGATACAGTTACACAATCAGAAGGAATTTTAACAAAGGTTGTTGAATCAATAGGGGGATACATTTATGAAAAACTTATTAGTGGTGGAATTGAACAATGGGTTTCGGATTATATTATGGCGTTACCTTTCCTGGTGTGCGTTAGTATTGGTGTTTGGGGTTTATTTAATATGTTTAGTAGCAAACTCGCAACGTTAAGTATAGGCTTCGTTATGATACTGGGTGGATTAGTCATTATATGAGGGGGGATATTATGAAAATAAAAACAAAGGCAGATATTGAAAAGTTTATTCAAAGATTTGATGATTTTTCACAAAGGGATGATACTAAACTTTATCTTACTGTTAAAGATACGAAACATGATGGAACAATAACGATAATGAAGTATGATAATAATGTTTTTACCTATCATAGAAAGAATGAGTCTTTTTGGGATATTAAAGAGCAGATTATAGAGAGTAAAGATTTATACAAGTTGATTTGGAAAAATCGTAAGAGTATAAATAAATTTTTAAAAGCGAATTGAAGCACTATCTTAATTGATGGTGTTTTTCTTTTTGAAGAACAATCCATCCTTTATATGGTTATTTGTGGTAATATTTAACTATAAATTTAATAGGGGGATTGTATTATGTGGGGTGCAATTTTATTAATTTTAGGTTGTGCATTTGTATTTTTCTTATGTTTAATTCCTTTATATTCAAAAAAGTTGAATAATAAAAGGACTTGGCTTAGTACAATAAGTGGTGGTGTAATTCTAGTCTTATTGGTTACTTCTTATTTTTACTTCAAATTTGATGAAACAAAATCTAATTAAAAAGTATCAGCCAGTGAGGAAGAAATTAAACAACGAGAAATTACAGAAGAAGATAAAAAGTACATAGACATTTTATTGGGTATGAGCTTCAAATTCAAACTGGAATGAGAATGGGTGAAGTTCTAGGTTTAAGATGGAGTGATATTGATTTAGATACGAAGATTATCACAATTAGACAAACGTTAGCCAAAATAGACGAAAGTGGAAAGTATGGACTTGTTACAGAAACAAAAACCCATTCTTCATTCAGACAAATTTACTTACAGGTTTCATTATGTCAAAATCTAATGAATCATAGAAAGGTTATTGAGAATGAAAGAAAGATACTTAATAGTAAATATATGAATAATGATTTAGTTGTTTGTACGAGTTCAGGTAACTGGGTATATCCAAATAATTATCGTAAAGGATTTAAGGTAACTTGTGAATATTTAGTATTACCTAAAATAAGAGTGCATGATTTAAGACATACTCACGCAACTTTTCTAATAGGTGGTTTACAAGTAAATCCAAAAATTGTTCAAGAAAGATTAGGTCATGCAAACATAAAAACTACACTTGGAACATATAGTCATGTTTTACCTTCAATGCAAATAGAAGTAGCTGAAAAAATTGACCAAGCATTTAAATAAGTGTGACTGATGTGTGCTTGTAGGATATTTATATATAGAAGAAACTTGTCCTAAAAGGGTCATTAAGCCAACATTTCCATGAAGATTGCATGAATATCATAATGAATGATTTAATTGAACTGATGGATCCACGCTATATTGAAGTATGGGGAAAATTCACACCACGCGGCGGAATATCAATTGACCCATATACAAACTATGGAAAACCTGGAACGAAATATGAAGAGATGGCGGCATATCGTTTAATGAATCACGATTTATATCCTGAAAAGGTTGATAATAGATAGGCCTTAAAGAAGGCTCTTCCGAATTGCTAAAAAACGCGAAGAATGGTTTTATTCTTCGCGTTTTTTCGATATATTAAGAGAAAGACTCTTTAATAATTTTATAGTTTTTATGATTGACAACTGTTCTTCTATCAAGTTCTAAGTCTTTGAAATTTTCCATGTATGTTAAGTCAACAATCACAGAATTTTCATTCACCTTTTCAACTATTCCTGTTAATCCTTCTTTAAATTCAATAATACTTCCAACTTTAGCGATATTCATAGTCTCGCTCCTTTACATATTCTTCGAAGATCAGGATTTCTCTATGTCTAACACTAATCTATCTACGTTTTGGTTAGTGCCTTGAGCCATAGGCACTATCGTAATCTAACCCTCTATTACGACTATTTAACACTATTTTTCCAGGTAAGTAAAGCCTTTTCAATCTAAAAATGGAAAAAATGGTTTTTGTTGATGAAAACGATGTAAAGTAATGATTTTAGAATTGATTTGTAAGTGAATAATCAAAATAAAATAGACAGATATCCATTCCATCAGTAAACTATAAAGAGAACTTGTAAAGTGATTGAGAGGGAATGTCATGGATGAAAAGATGTTAAACGAAATTCTAGATAAGCTTAGAGATGGAGAATTGAATGAATATCATGTATTTAAAGATCAATTTTTATCTTTTCGAAATACGCTTGTGGGAAGAAAAGACTTTAAGCATTTTCGAGGTATTGCTCAGCAAGGTGGGAGTGTCATCTATCGTTATTTAAAAGAGCCAAGAAGTTAACCTAAAGCACTTGGCTCTTTTGACATGTATAAAATTATAGTAAATCCTTTCTATTTAACCTCCTTAATTTTGAAAGTGTATCTCTTCGCCATCCTTTAACAGCTGAACTTGATACACCTTCGTCCTCTGCGATTTCACTCGGTGTTTTTCCTTGATAACAAAAAGCCTTTATCCATTTCATTTGGTGTGGTGTGAGATTTGTGGAGAGATCATCAATCACTGATCTTGTCACGATCAATGTATAATCATCCTCTGTCATTCCCTTCTGAGTAGAATAGGATGCTAATCGATAAAGCTTCTCTTTTAGCTTTCGTTCTTTCGAAAGTTCTGTTTTCATTCGTCCAATAATATACGAGTATGCGAATGACTTAAATTCTCCTTTGTCTTCTTCATAACGTAATGAAGCTTCCCAAAGTGCGATACAACCGATTTGATAAAATTCTTGTCTATTTCGATGGATATCCAACTTTTTAATAATATGAAATATCATTGGCTTGAATTGATTATGCAATTGGTCATACGGTTTATACATTCACAATTCCTTCATAAGAATGCATTCTTCCTTATTCCGCGGTAAATTGAGAATATCAATCTATTTTTATACTAGAAACCTTCAATATGAGAAATAGTACTAGAGCAAATGAACTATTATCGGTATTGTAGACCGACAAAAATAGGAGATATGTATGATGTTTTATACACGATAATCGGATGATTGCACATTTTATGTGGGTAGCAAAAATAGACGATTACCATTCTTGCCAATTTTTGAGGGGTGTAAAGGGTGTATATTCCTGTTAGTCTTGTTCATGTGGCCAAAAGACATACATTTTCGTCTTAATACTTTAAAACAAGAGGAGGTACGTATAGATGAAAAAAACAATCTTAAAACTTGTTGCTGTTTCAACATTAGCTTTATCGCTCGTTGCGATGACTGCTCCACAATCAAAAGCTAGTGCTGCAACAACACATCAAGTAAAAGCTGGAGAAACATTTTGGATTATTGGTAATAAGTATGGAGTTCCTGTTAAATCATTAATGTCAGTAAATGAAAAAACTTCATCATTGTTAATGGCAGGTGAGAAACTAGTCATTCCATCTTCCATTACCGCATCAGAAAAAGATTTATTAGCACGTCTTGTACATGCTGAGGCTAAAGGTGAGCCGTATGCAGGGAAGGTAGCAGTTGCAACAGTAGTATTAAATCGAGTTGATAGTTCATTATTCCCGAATGATATTAAAAATGTGATTTATCAAAAGGACCAAGGATACTATGCGTTTTCACCAGTACAAAACGGTACGATAAATCAACCAGCTGACGAACAATCAAAGAAAGCTGTTCAGGAAGCATTAGCATATCGTGGAATGGGTAACAAATCTTTATATTTCTACAATCCTAACACAGCGTCAAGTAAGTGGATTACTTCACGCCAAGTAACAACAAAAATTGGTAATCACGTATTTGCAAAATAATCGATAGGTTAAAGATGAAAAGTCTAACGAATAACTTTGTTCGTTAGACTTTTTTTATTTTTGACAGGCTTATTACGTGTTTTGAGTTATTTGAATAGTCTAGTTACAGGTTTGAACATATGAACGTACTCCAGCGTCTTAAACCTCGAGGTATAAGTCAATTAAACACCTTCTATTCCTAATCGTCTTATGCTTGTCGGGGCTGAACAAGGCGCTTTCGCTTTTCTAAATGGTGCATAATTCCATACATATTTGGCATGCTATGGAAAGGATGAATTTTAAACATTGTGTGGTGTGTGCAATTGAATAAAATGACATATGAAAGTGGACAGGAAAAGCCTTCATTAATGCAAGTTTATGCGAAATTTAGAACATCATCAGACTTTATTCAATATGAGGAAGATACAAATAATCTCAAATGTTGGATCTCTTATATAAGAACATTAGTAGACATTAATACACTTCAACAGCATATTATGCCTATCTTAAAAAATGAAAAATGGTCTTCATTAGAAGAATTAAAAAAAGTCATTCCTATTGAAAATATTGTCATTACGATTGATACAGACGTAGTAATGGAAAAGCTGCTTGATGGTTTTATTATCATTAATTTATCTGAATATGGACTTCCTTGTTTGGTCGTTAAGGCTACAATTAATAAGGCTCGTGAAGTATCACTGCCAGAAGTAGAATTTAGTGTTGTTGGTCCTAAGGAAGCTTTTGTTGAATCAATTGAGTCAAACATAAATTTGATCCGTAAAAGAGTAAATAATGAGAAGCTGCGCATATTTGAAATGAATGTGGGTGATCTATCAAAAACAAAAGTTGCTATTTTATCTGTAGAGGGCGTATCTGATGAGCAGAATGTTCAAACAGTCATCCAACGCATTAAAGATATTCATTTTGATCAAATTAGTGACAGCTCGTTTATTTCACAAATGATTTCTGATAAAACAACTTCACCATTTCCACAGTTTCTTGACACAGAACGTCCTGATCGTGTTTCTTCAATATTAGCTGAAGGAAAAGTGGGGATAATGGTTGATGGTTCCCCGCATGTGCTTATTGGACCTACTACATTAATCGAGTTTTTCTCAGCATTTGACGACTATTTTTATAATTGGATTGTCGCATCTTTTTTTCGATTGATCCGTTTGTTTGCTGTATCATTTTCGATTTTGATTACACCAATTTATGTTGCCGTTTTGACTTATCACTATGAGTTAATTCCTAGTGACCTATTGGGAACACTTATAGCTTCTCGTAGAGGTGTTCCCTTACCGCCAATACTAGAAGCAATATTTTTGGAATTGGTTATTGAATTACTGAGAGAAGCAGGGGCAAGATTGCCTACGAAGGTAGGTCAGACAATCGGTATTGTTGGAGGGATCGTACTTGGAACGGCATCTGTGGAAGCTGGTATCACAAGTAATATCCTATTAATCTTTGTCGCTCTAGCCGCATTAGCATCTTTTACAACACCCATTTATGCGATTGGTAATACTATTCGTATGCTTCGCTTTCCATTTTTACTGTTAGCTTTATGGTTTGGTGTCCTTGGAATTGTTATATGTTTCTGCTTTTTGATGACACATCTATTAAGATTGACTTCATTAGGAAGACCCTTTTTGGAACCAATTTATCCACCTAGAACGATTGATATGAAGGATGCATTTATAAGGCTCCCATTTTCATTCATGTCTAAGCGGCCGCAACAATTAAGAACAAAGAGACCAAGACGTTTTTCAGCTAATAATGCGAAAAAGCATAAAGACATTGATGAATAAGTGAGGTGAATGGAATAATGATCAAAATAGCGGAGAGGTTTCAAGTATCGCATTTTTTAGTCTTTTATTTAATCCATGGACTCCAATTTGGAATTGGTGTGTTAGGGTTTCAACGAATTGTAGCAGAAAAAGCGGGACATGATTTTTGGATTTCTGTCATTATATCGGGTATATTTGTCCATATTTCATTATGGATGATTTACCGGATTTTAGAAGGATCTAAAGGTAATATTGTTACAGTACATAAAGAGATTTTCGGAAAATGGATTGGCGGGTTCTTAAGCATATTATTGATTTTGTACTTTAGTCTTTTAGCTACAACTGTCGTTCGATCATTTATAGAAATCGTTGCAGTTTGGATGTTTCCAGATATTAATGTATGGATATTTTCTTTTATTATTTTTTTATTAGTCCTCTATATTGTTAGCGGGGGTTTTAGAATTGTAACAGGTATTAGCTTTTTCGGTGTAGTGCTGCCGATTTATTTACTATTATCCTTTCTGTTTCCACTTCAATTTGCGAATATAAGAAATCTATTTCCTATTTTTGATCATTCGATAAAAGATATTGTTTTATCATCAAAAGATATGTCTCTTACAATCTTGGGCTTTGAAGCGTTGCTTATCTATTATCCATTTATAAAAAATGTTGAAAAATCAAAAAAGTGGGCACATATAGCTGTTGCATTTACAACATTGGTATATACATATATTAGTATCATTACAATTGTTTATTTTAGTGCAGAACAGCTTGGAAGAACTGTTTGGGCGACGTTAACGATTTGGAAAATTATCGAATTGCCCTTTGTTGAACGATTTGAATATATTGGAATTGCCAATTGGATCATTATTATATTGCCTAATATTTGTTTAACTTTATGGTGTGCAAGCAGATGCCTAAAAGATATATTTCGATTTAATCAGAAATACTCGCTCTACTTCCTGCTTGTGGTTATCTATTTTATCGTTAACATGCTTGAATCGCGGGAACAGATAAGCTTAATTAATGACATAACTGGACAGGTTGGTTTTTATTTAATGTTTGTCTATATCCCGATTCTTTTCTTAATTACCCTAGTTATTAGAAAAATAAAGGTGAGAAAAGTATGAAGAAAACAATATGTGTCTTTTTGTTTATTCCCTTTCTCTTAACTGGTTGTGTAGAGAAGGAAGTATTGGATGATATAAATCTTGTAACAGCTCTAGCTTTTGATAGTGCTGATGATAATAAAATATTAGGTACAGTTAATTATAATGTGTATTTACAGGATCAACCAGTAGAGGATAAGCAAATGGTTCACCAATCTGAACTTAGCAGAGAGCTTATCGAAGATATGCAAAAGCAGTCTTCACACCCACTTGTTCTTGGAAAGCTGCAAATCGTCTTATTTGGTGATTCTTTAGTGAAATCAGGTATCAATGAACAAGTAGACACACTGCAACGTGAACCATCAATTAGTGAACGGCTTTTACTTGTTGTAGCAAGAGGGGAGGCAAAAGATATTTTAGGAGCTGACTTTTCACCATTAGGTGCTTCGGAATTTTTAACAAATTTAATTTTACATAATAAGACTGAATTAGATGTCCCAAGATCAAATTTACATTTATTTTTACACCAATATTATTCGAAAGGGCAGGATCCTTATTTACCTATTTTAAAACGAACTGATAATAATATTAAAATTGATGGTTTAGCACTTTTTCATAATGAAAAGTTTGTCGATGACATTCCAAACGAAAAGTTGTTTTTCTTTAAAGTATTATCAGACCAGTATACGAATGGATCACATCGATTAGTCCTTCCAGAATCTAAAGAACAAGCAGGTATCAAAAGTATATCTTCATCGAGAAAATTTAAACTTATTTCAACAAATCCTTGTAAAATTGAAATTTCTATTAGGATTGAAGGCTTTATTACTGAATATACTGGGAATAAAATAACACAAAAGACCATTAATGAAGCTGAAAAGACATTTGAAGAAGAGATTAATAAAGAGACGCTGGCACTTTTTGAGCAGTTTAAAGAGCACAAAATTGACCCGCTAGGAATTGGAAATGAGATAGAGTCCAGATCTCGCAATTTCAAAATCGATGAATGGAGAGACAAGATAGCTGATTTAGAAATTGATATAAAATCGAAAGCGATCATTACAGAGACAGGGGTTATTGACTGATTTGATTTTTAAGATTTACCTACGCTCATTTACTTTATTCCTGTCACTGCTTTCTAGTTATCTGGAAATGTTATGTCAATGTGAAGTTGAAATTGAATACACAGTTTAGTTATGCTCGATTTCCTCTATTAACCGACCAAAACGCTGTACCCATAATGTTAATATTTTGATGTCTTGTCTCATATGTTTGATGTAGGACTAGTTTAAGATGAGGGGACGACATCATGAATTCTTTTGTAAAAGGAACATTATTGCTTGTAATTGCTGCATTTTTTGGGGAGTGTCTCGAATTTTTCGTTAATATGATTTTGGCTAGGGAGCTTGGTGAAGCAGGAATGGGCTTATATATGACCATTCTTCCCATGATCTTTTTTGTCGTCATAATCGCCAGTTTAGAGCTTCCAATTTCAATTTCAAAATTTATAGCTGAAAAACAGCGCGAAACACATTATTATATGCTGAAAAGTACGATCATTTTAACTGCTTTATTTACAATTGTTTTTGCAGCCGCCGCATCAATACTATTACCTTATATACCTGTTTTTAACGGATATCACCCGTATGTTAAGTGGTTAGTTGTCCTTCTTATTCCCGTAGTGTCATTTTCATCGATTGCTCGTGGATATTTTATGGGAGTACAACACATGGGCAAAATCGCTATTTCTAATTTTCTAAAAAAAGTTGTTCAACTTTTTATCTTGTTATGGGTGTATCAGACCTTCCAATTTGATTTACAAATGGCCTTATTAATTGCTATTGCCTCATTAATAGCAAGTGAACTTCTTGTATGCACCTATCTCGTTGCAGCCTATTTTATTCAATATCAAATGCTGCGAAAAGAACCAAAGCAATTTATTAATGGTAAAAAGGTAAGAAAAGCATTATTTGCGGTATCACTTCCAACTACTGGGTTAAGGCTATTTCACTCATTAACACATGCAATCCAGCCCTTTTTAGTGAAAGGTGCATTAATAAGTGCTGGTTTTTCGAGCATGATGGCAAATGAACATTATGGAATGCTTGCAGGTGTTGCTATGTCAATCGGATTTTTCCCTGCATTTATAGGTCATTCCTTAATGACAATGCTTATCCCAAATGTATCTGAAGGTTATGCGAATCGAGATCAATATGCGTTAATACGTCTACTCAAACAGTCAATGCTGATTACCATAATATACGGTTCTATAGCGGTTATCATTATTTACATTTATGCTGATCCTCTGACACATTTGTTTTTCCACTCATCAACAGCAGCTTTCTACTTAAAATTACTGTGGCCCTATTTTCTTTTTCACTTTTTCATCATCCCGATGCAGGCATATTTGATTGGATTAGGGCTTGTTAAGGAAGCTCTATTTCATACCATTTGGTCACATGTGATATCATTTGCGATGATGTATATATTAGGGTCAATGGAATCACTTCAAATGGTAGGAGTTATTTTAGGAATGAATACGGGGGCTGTCCTTTTGATGCTTATGCATTATGTTACAATTTGCAAAAAGTTGGGAGTTAGTGTGTATTTTATGAGAGAAAAGTTTACCTATTAATGATTTCATAAATTGAGGCGGAGGGCAGGATATGCTTTCCGTCTATTTTAATTGTATGGTTTTTATAAAGGGGAGAAAACTAATAAAACGTAGAATGTTCCAAAGGAGAATGGAAAATGAAAAAACGATATTTTATGCTTATGTTGTTAAGTTTTATATGCGTCTATTTTTTTAGCGGCATAAATCAGACAGAGGCTAGTGGAGATATGATAGAAGGTGAAAAAGCTGCTGATTTTACGTTAAAAACAGTTGATGAAAAAGTAATTAAGCTATCTGATTTTAATGGGAAAGTCGTCGTCATAAATTTTTGGACGACATGGTGTGCATATTGTCAGGAAGAAATGGATGAATTAATAAAATTTTCAGGAGAAACAAAATCAGCTAACGTTGAGCTGTTAGGTGTAAATGTAACATCAGCTGAAAATAATATTCAAGCTGTCAGTCAATTTGTAAAGGGACTTCATCTGCCATTTCACATTGCTCTTGATGTAAAAGGCGAAGTTTCCAAGCAATATCAAGTTCTTGGGATTCCAACAACGTATATCATTGACGGGAAAGGGATCGTGAGAAAAAAAATCTTAGGCCCAGTTACCTCAGAAATGTTGAAAAATGTGATCTCCAAATTAGAATAAAGAAAGAAATTTAATCCGAAGCATGATTAGTTGCTTCGGGTTTTTTTATTGATTTAAAAACGTTTATAAAGAATTAAAAATAGCGATAGCGTATTATGGAAAAAAATTGATCCCTACCAAGCTAATTTTTCATACGATAGGGTAATAAATAATAAGCTTCTTTTCATGTTATTGAGAATATAAATGAGAAGGGTTATCGTTATCGATAATAATTCTAAATTAATAATTATAATAATTATTTCTTGAAAATATACTTAATTTTGCTATAATGTATTATATATTAGGAAATGTAAGAGGTTATTAATGAAAAATCAAAACAATGATCATGAATATTATTCTCAATTAGAAAAGGAGTGGGGGAAATGGAACTAAATACTGTTGGTCAAATTTCAAATCCTATTCATTCAGATAAAAACAAATATTATATGAAATGGATGGAACATATCGAACTTATTAATGCAATTATTTCAGGTATCCTTATTGGATTCGGTTGGTTACTTGATAGTAAGGGGAATGAGTCTGTTGCGATTCCATTATTTCTTTTAGCTTTCGTGATTGGCGGATATGCCAAAGCAAAAGAAGGAATTGAAGAAACAATAGCAGAAAAAAACTTAAATGTTGAGTTGCTCATGATATTTGCTGCTGTTGGGTCTGCGATTATTGGCTATTGGACAGAAGGAGCAATCTTGATTTTCATTTTTGCTCTAAGTGGTGCTCTTGAGACATATACAATGAATAAAAGTCACCGTGAAATTTCTGCATTAATGAGCCTGCAGCCTGAAGAGGCATTGTTAATAAAAAATGGAACCGAGAAACGAGTTCATGTAACATTCCTAACTGTCGGTGATACGATCTTAGTAAAACCAGGTGAACGTATTCCTACAGACGGTATCATTTTAACTGGAAAAACGAATATCGATCAGTCAGCAATTACGGGCGAGTCTATGCCTGTTGAAAGAGAAAAAAATGATGAAGTATTTGCTGGAACAGTAAACGGAAATGGATCAATTATTGTATCAGTGACGAAAAAAAGTACTGAAACAATGTTTCATAAAATACTTGATCTTGTTCAATCTGCACAATCAGAAAAATCACCGTCACAACAGTTCATCGAAAAGTTTGAAGGCACGTATGTAAAAGCTGTACTAGCCCTCGTTGCTGTTATGATGGTTCTCCCGCATTTTATGCTTGGCTGGAGCTGGAATGAAACAATTTATCGCGCACTTGTTTTAATGGTAGTCGCTTCACCATGTGCCCTAGTAGCGTCCATTATGCCAGCAACATTAGCAGCCATTTCAAATGGTGCAAGAAATGGCCTTTTATTTAAAGGCGGGATCCATTTAGAACAATTAAGTAAAACAAATGTCGTTGTTTTTGATAAAACTGGAACGTTAACGAGAGGCGAACCAGCTGTAACAGATATCATCATTTCGAATTCAATTGATACAGCAACATTTTATGAAGCAGTTTTATCAATTGAAAATCAATCAAACCACCCATTGGCAAAAGCAATTGTGGCAAAAATACAAGAAGAATTTCCAAAGAAATTAGCAAATATGACGTCAGTTGATGAAAAATCAGGATTTGGTGTTCGTGCTATGTTAGATCATTGTGAATGGAAAATTGGTAAGGCGGACTTTGTAGGGCGTCAAGAAGCATTAAACTTTGAAAACGGGGTAAGTGAAAAGCTGGCTGGTGAAGGAAAAACGATTGTGTATGTTGTTCGTGAAGACCAGATTGTCGGTCTTTTAGCATTAAAAGATGTCGTGCGAAAAGAAGCAAAAGCAGCAATAAAAACATTGAAGGAAAATGGTATTAAAACAGTTATGCTTACAGGTGACAGTAAATCAACTGCAGAAGCGATCGCTAAAGAATTACAGGTCGATTTGTTTCTTGGTGAGTGTTTGCCGGAAGATAAGGTAAATGAGATCAAAGGATTAAAAGAAAAATATGGAACTGTCACAATGATCGGAGATGGAATTAATGATGCACCAGCACTTGCAACATCAGATGTAGGGATTGCGATGGGTGAGGGTACAGATGTGGCACTAGAAACAGCTGATATTATTTTAATGAAAAATGAACTATCAAAGCTAACCAAAGCTGTAAAGCTCTCTAAAAAGATGAATCGAATTGTGAAGCAAAACATTATTTTTTCAATGTCAGTTATTGCGCTCCTTATTTGTTCGAATTTTTTCCAAGTATTAGATCTGCCATTAGGTGTTATTGGACATGAGGGAAGTACAATTCTTGTCATTTTAAATGGTTTGCGATTATTAAGAGGTATAGAATAAAGGGACTGACTTAGTCAGTCCCTTTATTCTTGTGTGCCAGCATGGGTGCAATCTTTAGGGTGCAAGACCTGAACCTTTGAAGGAAGAAGTAATAGTAGCTCCAAATCCTTCAGCTGTGAAATACTCCATTGAATGTTTAAATCGAAGATTAGTCAAATGGGCAATGTACAAATTCATGAGGTTCAGAGGTCATCGCGCACGTGCTGGAAAGTGGCGTAAAGAACTGCGAAAAGAGGCCTACATTGTTTCCGCACTGGGCTCTTGGAATGTTTCCTTAATGGCTGAACGATAAGCTCCGTATGAATCGAGAGGTCGGGGGTTAGCCACTCCCTCCCACTCGATTCTTCTTTTATAAGTGAACAAAAATAAAAATTATTTTGAATGCATACATATGTGCATTTCAAATGTACAGTGTGGTTCGTTTTCATCGTGTGTTTTCATAAACTATAGTACTGTAAGGGTTTTTTAAATAGTGAGGTGTTCATCATGCGTGGAAAAATGAAAGCAGTCGTGAAGCATCACCGCGGTTTTGGTGCAGAAATACAATCGGTTGATATTCCGCAAATAAAAGAAGATGAAGTATTAATTAAAATAAAGGCAACATCTATTTGTGGTACAGATGTTCATATTTATAAGTGGGATGAATGGTCTCAAAGCAGAGTGAAACCACCATATGTTTTGGGACATGAGTTTTCAGGAATTGTCGTTGAAAAAGGCGAGAAAGTGAGTAATGTAGAAATAGGTGATTCTGTCTCTGCGGAAACACATCTAGTATGTGGGAGATGTCCGCAGTGTCTTACTGGTCATTCACATATATGTCAAGATACAAAAATAATCGGTGTTGATACCCAAGGATGCTTTTCGGAATATATTGCACTTCCAACAAGGAATATTTGGAAAAACCCTAAAGAATTGCCATATGATATTGCCTCTATACAAGAACCATTTGGTAATGCGGTACACACTGTATTAACTGGTAATGTAGTTGGGAAAATCGTCGCTATTATTGGATGTGGTCCGATTGGCTTGATGGCTGTTGGTATTGCTAAAGCTGCAGGGGCTGCTCAAGTAATTGCCTTCGATATACATGAATATCGTCTTGAATTGGCTAAGAAAATGGGTGCAACAAAAATTGTTCATTCAAAAAATAACGACCCACTATTTGTTGTACATCAAATAAGTAATGGAAATGGTGCAGATGTTGTATGTGAGATGTCTGGACATTCAACAGCCATTATACAAGGTTTTAAAATGGTGAAAAATGGAGGACTTGTATCCATATTGGGTTTACCAAATCTACCTGTTGAAATTGATGTAGCAAATGATATTGTCTTAAAAGGAATTACGGTAAAAGGAATTACTGGCAGAAAGATGTATGAAACTTGGTATCAGACATCTGCCCTGATTTATTCTGGAAATGTGAAAGTAAAAGAACTGATCACACATCAATTTAGCCTTGAAGAATTTGAAAAGGGATTCAAGCTGATGATAGAAGGTAATTGTGGAAAAGTTATTTTAATCCCATAAAGAAGAAAAGTGTTTAAAAGGAGGTATCGCTAATGAAGGGGTTTGACTATTTACAAAGTGAACTTGATGCCATGAAAAAACTTGGGACATATCGAACACTAACACCGATAGATTCTCAGCAAGGTGCAAAGGTAACTATTAATGGAAAGGAAGTTATTCAGCTTTCTTCAAATAATTATTTAGGGTTAACCTCACATCCTCGTCTAAAAAAAGCGGCACTACATGCGATAGAAAAATACGGTACTGGTACTGGTTCAGTACGCACTATTGCTGGAACGTTTACAATGCATCAAAATCTGGAAGAGAAGCTTGCAAGTTTTAAGCATACAGAAGCTGCAATCGTATTTCAATCTGGTTTTACGACAAATCAAGGGGGGTTATCATCTATCTTAACAAATGAAGATGTTGTCATTTCAGATGCATTAAATCATGCATCAATTATTGACGGTATTCGTTTAACGAAGGCTGCAAGAAAGGTATATAACCATGTTGACATGAATGATTTGGAAAAAGCACTACGGGAATCAAGTGATTATCGGATACGACTAAACGTGACAGATGGTGTGTTTTCAATGGACGGTAATATTGCACATTGCCAAAGATTGTTGAGTTAGCGGAAAAATATAATGCACTTGTCATGCTCGATGACGCACACGCCTCAGGAGTATTAGGTGAAAATGGACGCGGTACAGTTAATCACTTTCGTTTGGATGGTCGAGTTCATATTCAAGTCGGAACATTAAGTAAAGCGATAGGTGTATTAGGAGGTTATGTAGCAAGTTCAAAAATAGTGATTGACTATTTAATTCATAAAGGTCGTCCGTTTTTATTTAGCACTTCACATCCGCCAGCCGTAACAGCTGTTTGTATTGAGGCAATTAATGTACTTCTAGACGAACCTTTGTTAATTTGAACGGTTATGGAATCATACAAAGTTCTTTAAAGAAGGTCTTCTAAAATTAGGCTTTGACACAGGCAGAAGTGAAACACCGATCATCCCGATAAAGGTGGGTGATGAAGTACTCTCCCACCAATTTTCCGGCAAATTACTAGATTATGGAGTTTTCGCTCAAGGGATTGGATTCCCTACAGTTCCAAAGGCCAGGCACGTATAAGAACAATCGTTACAGCAGAGCATACAAAAGAGGTTCTTCAAGAAGCGTTAGATATCTTTCGAAAGGCTGGAAAAGAGTTAAACATTATTTAAGTAGAAAAAAGAAAGCACTGTATAAACAGTGCTTTCTTTTTTTAGCAGTATGTTTAAGCTTGGACTGTATATAACTTTGGGAGCAGATGTAATAATTGATTGTGCCGAGATGGAAGACTCACGGTCCAATACAGATTATAAGATAGTAAGGTTGTTTTAAAACTCAAAAATAGTCTACTTTATTAATAGATCAAAATGTATCAGTTGAATAAGTGATTTGAGAGCCCGACAAAAGAAAGGTAACCTCATTTGTTTTTCCTTCTTATTTATGCAGTATAATGCCATATTCCTTTTTTCATATCTTTGTGTATACGTCCTTTAGCCTCTAAATAATCTAAATGACCAATTATCTCTGACATGACAAGTGAAAATTGTGTATCATATTTATTTTTGTAGTAAGTTTGTGCAAGTTCACTTCCAGTTGAAATCCCCTCTTGAATAAGTAGCAATATCCTTTCCGCTTTCTCTTCAATGCCTTGTAATCTTTTTTGAATTAATTCCATAGGTTTTTCAATTAGTACACCATGTCCAGGGAAAACAAGCTTAATCGGTAAAGATAGACAATTATGCAGCGAATTCATATGATCGATCAATGTATGCATTTGTTTACCACTCTGATCTGGTTCAACAAGAGCATTACTAGAAATGTGATTTATTAATAAATCACCGGATATTAACCAGTTACTAGTTCTATCGAAAAGAGCAATTTGATCAGGTGCATGTCCTGGTACTTCGAAAATTTCGAATCCGAATAATTTATTCTTTTCATCAATAACTTGTAAGTTTGCATGAATGGCTAGTTCTTTGTTCTTTTTTACGGCTTGTTGTAAATAATTGACTTGTTTTCTACCTGTATGGCCACAACCCATTTGTTCATATAAAGTGGAAAAGAACTCAATCCGCATTTGAAGAAATGAATCATCTCTCTTTAGACGAGGGATAGATTCCGAATGTACATAGACTGGAATCGGAGTCAAGGAGGCTATGTGATTGACAAGTCCGACATGATCAATATGATGATGTGTTAATATGATGGCAGTTAAATCATGAATTGATAAGTCATTACATTGCAAAGTATGTTCCAGAGCATGAAGGGAATCATTATTGTTTAGTCCCGCATCAACCAAAATTAACTCATGATCATATTTAACAAGATAGTAATTTATACTTTTTAAGCTAGTGTGATCTGGAACGATGATCGGAATAATTTCAACCTTAGAATTTTTAAATTCTCTCAAAAGATGTCACCTCATTTTAGATAATATCGAGCAGAATAATATTATAACGAAAAGTATACGAAGGATAAAAATACGGAATAAAAAAGATAATCAATCATGTGAAAATATGATGTTAATATGATTATATCGTAGAAATTTTCTATCTCAAAACAAAAATTGTTTTATAAATTTTTAACGAAAGAATAAAAAAGATGTTGCAAAAAATAGTTTATCCATTTAATCTAATATTTAGAATATATAGAAAAGGGGGACAATTGAAGGGGAGATAATAAAAAGGGCAGAAAAAGGGGAAGTTTGACGTTTTTTGAAAGCGGTTACTTAAAAATCGAAGAGGTGAATGATTATGAGGAAAAAAGGGTTTTTAATAATGTGTATCATCTTCGTTTTAACAGTACTATCAGCTTGCGGAAACAGTGCAATACAATCAAGTTCTAGTTCAAGTGATTCAAAAAATCAAACAGATAAACAAACGGAAAGCTCAGAATCTATTAAAATAGGTAATATTTTACCGTTTTCTGGTGTATATGCCTCTCTAGGTAAAGATTTGTCAGATGGAATGAAGCTGTATTTTGAAAGTGTAAATTGGGAAGTTGAAGGGAAAAAGATTGAATTAATTGAGGAGGATACTGAAGCCGATCCTCAAGTTGCACTAAGAAAACTAAGAAAACTTATGGATCAAGATAATATTGACATATTAAATGGTGCAGTAAGTACGGCTGTTGCATATGCGATCCGTGATGAAGTAGATTCAAAGAAGTTGCCGTATCTTGCTTCACATGCAGGTGGTAACGATTTAACTAGAGCTCAGCGAAGTGACTATATTTGGAGATCATCATTCTCTTCTTGGCAAATCGGCCATTCAATGGGGCAATGGGCTTATGACAATATCGGGGAAAAAATGTACATTGCTGCTGCTGACTATGCATTCGGAAAAGAGGTTTCTGCTGCATTTAAAGCAGCTTATACTGCAGCAGGTGGAGAAATCGTTGGTGAAGTATACCCACCGCTAGGAAACAATGATTATTCATCATACTTAACAACAATCGGTGGAGTGGAAGCAGATGGTGTTTATGCGTTTTTCGCGGGTAGTGATGCAGTTCGTTTTGTACAACAATACGAACAATTTGGGTTAAAAGAAAAGTTCCCTCTTGTTGGATCTGGGTGGTTAGTAGCAGAAGATTTACGTGAACAAATTGGTAATGCTGCAGAAGGTGCCTTTGTGTCTACTTTCTGGGACTATAGTCTAGAAACTGAGGAGAATCAAGCGTTCGTTAAAGCGTACGAAGATGCTTATAACAGACGTCCAACTATTGAGTCATTAGAGGGTTATGATGCAGCACGTGTCATTGTTGAAGCTATTAAGAGTTTAGGTGGAGATGTATCTGACCCAAACAAAGTTGTAGAAGCAATGTCGAATGTAACATTCACTAGTCCGCGTGGACAAATAGAATTTGATAAAGAAACACATCATGTGATTCAAAATATGTACATTACAGAGACAGTTCTTGTAGATGGAAAAACAGAAAACAAAGTGATTGATTCTGTCGAAAAAGTTAAGGATCCAGGTAAATAATCATAGGTAGAGAGGTGTATGAATGTGGATATAATCGGAGCGCAATTAGTTAATGGCGTATCATATGGTCTGCTATTGTTTATTATCACGTGTGGATTGTCGCTTGTCTTTGGAATTTTGGGAGTATTGAATTTAGCACATGGATCTTTGTATATGTTCGGTGCGTATATCGCCTATTCGTTAACTGCAACATACACTCAGAGTTTCTGGTTAGCCTTGCTAATTGCCCCGATTAGTGTAGCATTACTTGCGTTGGTGGTGGAGCTTATTTTGCTCCGCCCAACGTATCAATTAGGGCATTTATCCCAAGTTTTATTAACATTTGGATTAGCTTATGTTTTTCATGATCTAGCCTCGATTATTTGGGGATCAAATGTTCTTTCAATTCCAGTACCATCTATTTTTTCTGGTTCAATTGCAATCTTTGGACAAACATTTCCCGTTTATCGCATCGCTGTCATTATTGTTGGAATTGTGATTGCAGTATTGCTATGGTATATCCAAGAAAAAACAAAATGGGGCGCTATCATTCGTGCAGGATTAAGCGATAAGCAAATGGTTAGTGCACTAGGAATTAATATAAAACTAGTTTTTACAATTGTTTTTGTTATTGGAGGTCTTCTTGCAGGTTTTGGTGGTGTTGTAGCAGGGCCAATCCTCGGGCTTTATCCAAGTATGGAGTTTCAAACTTTAATTCTAGCATTAGTTGTTTTAGTTATTGGAGGACTCGGATCGATTTCTGGAACACTTGTCGCTGGTTTACTCGTTGGAATCGTAGAAACGTTTAGCCGGTTTTTGGTCCCTGAGCTTAGTATGTTTCTAGTATTTGGATTAATGGCAATTATTCTTATTGTTAAACCAAACGGATTACTAGGAAAGAAGGTGGCATAACATGAAAAGCACATTCGTTAAATTTTTACTTGTGATTATTGCTTTATGTTTAGCACCTTTTGTGCTTTCACTTTTTCATTTAAATTTATTAACTGAAATTCTAATTTTTGCAGTGTTTGCACTTAGTTTAAATGTTTTAGTAGGATTTACTGGCCTTGTATCTTTAGGTCATGCAGCATTTTTTGGAGTGGGTGCTTATACCGCTGGACTTGCTGCGCAAAATGTATCGAGTAATATTATCGTCACTTTAGGGATGGCTATTCTCTTTTCAGTTATTGTTGCTGCTATTGTCGGAATTTTCTGTATGAAAGTAAATGGTTTTTACTTTTTAATGCTAACATTAGCATTTTCACAGATGATTTATTCTTTTATTCATCAATCAACGAATCTAACTGGAGGATCAAACGGATTATCTGGTATACCTCGAGCAACAATAGGAGGATTTGAATTTGCAAATGCCGTATTCATCTTCTATTTAGTTGCCTTCATTTTTATCATTGCTTATGCTGTTTTAAGAATTGTTGTTAAGTCGCCATATGGCCAAGTATTAATCGGCATCCGTGAAAACGAAACAAGAGTAAAATCGATGGGGTATAACACAAGCCTCTATAAGTACACAGCTTTTGTACTTGCTGGTGGTGTTGGTGGATTGGCAGGGTCATTATACACTTATTTTAATGGATTTATTGCACCTAGTGATGTGTATTGGACAATGTCTGGAGGAGTATTAATTATGGTGTTAATTGGGGGAGCAGGGAAAATACTTGGACCAGTCTTTGGAGCAGCTCTATATGTGATCCTTGAAACCGTCATAAGTTCATATACAAATTCATGGATGATGATTGTTGGTGCTGTATTTATTATCTTTGTTATCTTCTTCCCAAAAGGTATTGTCGGAATTGGAGAAAGTGTTATACAAAAAATCAAAACAAAAAAACAACAGACATATGGAAAAAAATCACATGCGGCTTAATGTTTCATATTCAGTCATACACCACCCTTAAGATTCAGGATTTTATTGAATTTTGAATTTAATAAAGTACGACAAAAGCAAAGACTGTGTTGTTTTCATAGTGAAAAGTCCCGTTTTATTTGAAAATGAAATTGAGGTGAGTTGCTTGGGAAGTGGTAAAATCTTAAAAATCAATGGAATAGGTAAAAGTTTTGGGGGCTTACAAATCTTAAAAGATATTTCATTAGAAGTTGAAAAAGGAGAAAGAATTGGGATTATCGGTCCTAATGGTGCAGGTAAAACAACATTTTTCAATCTTTTAGTTGGTGATTTAGAACCAACCCATGGTGAAATCTATCATTATGATACAAACATTACGAAACAGCCTAATTTTAAACGAGTTCGCAATGGGATTGTTCGTACATTCCAAAAAAATAATTTATTAAATGAGTTATCTGTTTTAGATAATTTGCTTTTAGTTTTACAAAGAAAGCAAGGATCTGGTCAAGTATGGTTTAAATTAAGAGGTGAAAAGCAATACCCCAAATTATATGAAAAGGCCGACGAATTACTTGAAACATGGGGCTTGTCACATCAGCGAGATTCCATTGTGAAAAATCTGTCTTATGGCGAACAACGACAAATTGAGATTTTACTAGGTGTAGCAACAGAACCATCCATTCTTTTGCTAGATGAACCAACAGCTGGCATGTCTCAATCTGAAACAAATTATATTGTTAATTTGCTTCACAATCTTCCTAAAGATTTAACTTTGATGATCATTGAACATGATCTAGACGTTGTTTTCGGATTAGCTGACCGGATGGTTGTTTTATATGATGGTGGAGTTTTAGTAGAAGGTGAGCCTGATCAAGTAAGAAATGATGAGCGAGTGAACAAAATCTATATCGGAAGTGGAGATGAAATCTAAATGTTAGATATTCAAAATCTCCATACATATTATGGAGAAAGTCATATACTACATGGTGTTTCATTATCAGTAAAAAAAGGATCTGTATCTGTCCTCCTCGGTCGTAATGGAATGGGAAAAACAACAACCTTACATTCTATCATGGGAATGGTTCCTCCTAAAGAAGGAACAATCATCATGAACGGAAATGAAATTCAGAAAAAATCAAGCTATCAAGTTTCCAGAGCTGGAATCGGATTAGTACCCCAAGGGAGAAGAATTTTCGGTAATTTAACAGTAAAAGAAAATTTACTCACAACAGCTAGACCAGTAAAAGATGGCTGGAATTTAGATAAAATTTATGACATGTTTCCTAGATTAAAAGAACGTGAAACATCAATGGGCGGCAACCTCAGTGGTGGAGAGCAGCAAATGCTTTCAATTGGCAGAGCACTTTTGACAAATCCAGACCTATTGCTACTAGATGAACCGTCAGAAGGTTTATCACCATTAATGGTTCGTGAAGTAATGAAAATAATCAAGCGGTTAAAAGAAGATGGTTTATCTATGTTGCTAGTTGAACAAAATCTTGCTATGGCCTCAAGTTTAGCGGATTATGTCTATATATTAAATAAGGGCACAGTCGTATTTGAGGGTGAATCAGAACAGTTTGATAATGACGTAAAAAATAAATTCTTAGCTTTAAGTTCTTAGCGTTCAAAAAAGGAAGGAGGTTCTCGAGACCCTCCTTCCTTTTTTGAAGTGATTTTTTAGGCTCTTCTTAGAGATTGTCGATTTATAACGAAACTATTTTAAATTGATTGGAGCAGATTGCGAGACTCCTGCGGGAGCAGCGGGAGAGCTGAGGCCGCGCAAGTGTTTCACCTAGGAGGCGCTCACCACATGCACCCGCGGAAAGCAAGCAACTCTCGCTGCAATCAACCACACCGCACTACTTGGTAATTAGCAAAAAGTATGTGAAAGCAGCCCCTGGAAAGTATAAGGGTTATCTCCATTAAAAAAACCCCCAATGATGGAGGCCCGAGTATTATGCATTAACATGTGAATGGAATGGTTGATCTGCTACTTTTATCGATTCAGTTGGACAGCCTTCTTCTGCATCAATTAAATCATCTACTAGATCACCATCTATTTCAGTAATACCTTGGTTGTCATCAAGGATTGCATGTGCAATCCCTTCGTCATCATAATCAAAAAGATCAGGAGCTGTAGCACCACAAGCACCGCATGCTATACATGTATCCTTATCTACCAATGTATATTTAGCCATATTATCGCCTCCGTAATTATCTGACTTTCAAATAGGAATGTTCAGTTTCCCCACTTCGAGAATGAGGAGGGGATATCTTCACGTAAAAATCTACCAGACGAGCATTTTTGCCACGTGAATGCTACAGAGATAGAAGCTCACTTAAGCAAATACACTCGTACTATGAAGCGGTTGAACTTTAGCTTTTGGATCAATAAAAGCTTTGGCATTATTTATTGCAGTAGGTGCTTCTCCAAAGCCGGTTGCAATTAATTTTACCTTTCCTTCGTACGTACAAATATCTCCTGCAGCGTAGACTCCTGGAATATTTGTTTCCATTTTTGAGTTTACAACAATCGAATTTTTTTCGATGTTTAGTCCCCAATTTTTCATAGGTCCTAATGATGAAAGGAATCCAAAATTTACAATCACATCATCTACTTCGACTTCCTGTACTGTACCGTCTTTTGCATGCTCTATCTTTACTGAATGTATACGCTTACTGTCACCTGTTAAATGAATTGGTATGAATGGAGTTTTAATTTCTACATTGCTATCCATTAAATTTGATACACTTGCTTCATGTGCCCGAAATTTATCCCGGCGATGAACGAGTGTCACTTGACTTGCAATCGGTTCTAACATTAATGACCAATCAACGGCTGAATCACCGCCTCCACAAACAAGAACTTTTTTATCTCTAAATTTCTCAAGATTGTCGATAAAGTAATGAAGATTACTAATTTCGTATTGTTCAGCTTCTTCTAATTCAATTTTACGAGGCTGAAATGCCCCATTACCAGCTGTGAGAATGACAGTTTTGGTAAGATGAACTTCTTTATTTGTTGTAAGTCGGATAAGTCCATCATCTAGTAACTCTAAATTTTCAACCATTTGTTCAATGCAAATGGTCGGATTAAAGTGTAATGCTTGCTCAGTTAATCGATCGACTAATTCCTGTGCCTTAACTTTAGGGAATCCAGCTACATCATAAATGTATTTTTCCGGATACAAGGCAGATAGTTGCCCACCTAATTGTGGCAGGCTTTCAATAATTTTAACAGAAGAGTTACGCATACCTGCGTAAAAGGCAGCAAATAAGCCAGTTGGCCCTCCTCCAATAATCGTAATTTCATGAACATCTTGATTTGTCATAACAAACCTCCTAATTGGTTTAAATGAATATTTATTATGTTTATTTTACTATCGTTAATTATAAGTAATATAGAATATTCTAATAAGTCTGTCAAGGTGTTTTTATAAGATTAATAGTTAATATATTTGTTTTATCCTGTACAAGAAAGTAAATACACTAAATTTAAAATAAAAAATTAAAATTATGTTTTTTTCACGTTCGTCAAAATATTGTGAAAAAGAGAGTAATTGAAAGAAATAGTGAGCATGTGAGGTAAATTCGGCTTAAAACTTGGGAATGATCACTTTGTACATTGTTTGAAAATTATATATATTATGAATTAGTTACGAAAGAAACAAAATCATAATAAAAAATCCAGGAGGTTTTTACCAATGACTACAACTTTATCTGAAACTAAAACGCTTACAGTTAAAAAAGCTAATGGTATTGCTGAGGTACATATCCACGTTAACAAAACAAATGCTTATGATCTTGATTATTACAAAGAATTAAATGCAGCGATCGATAATATCCGTTTTGATAATGATATTAAAGTAGCCGTGTTAATGAGTGATATGCCTAAATTTTTCTCAGCAGGTGCAAACATCAACTTCTTAAAAGCATCAGAGCCACGTTTTAAAACGCAATTCTGCTTATTCTGTAATGAAACGTTAGATAAAATTGCTCGTTCACCGCAAATCTGGATCGCTTGCTTAGAAGGACATACAGTTGGCGGCGGTTTAGAAATGGCATTAGCTTGTGACTTACGTTTCATGGGAGATCAAGCAGGTAAAATCGGTCTTCCTGAAATTACACTTGGAGTATTAGCTGGTACTGGTGGTACACAACGTTTAGCTCGTCAAGTTGGTCATTCAAAAGCATTAGACCTAAACTTAACTGGTGAAACATTAACACCACAGGAAGCATTAAATATTCGCTTAGTTGACCGTATCTTCCCACAAGAAGAAACAAGAGCGAAAACATTAGAATACGCAGAAAAGATTGCGAACAGTGCAACATATGCAGCATCAAACATTAAACTATCCATTATGAATGGTAAAGAAATGCCGCTAAATGTAGCAATCCGCTACGAAGGTGAGCTGCAAAACCTATTATTCCGTTCACAAGATGCACAAGAAGGACTAAGTGCATTCATTGAAAAACGCGAAGCTAATTGGATTGGCAAGTAATTTAGGAAACGAAAATGGCGATATCGGAATTCCGATATCGCCATTTTAGACAGTTGGGAATGACTAGTGATTTCTTCACAGCCTCCTATTTTGGAAACTCATTATGGAGATTGAATAGATACAAAGATTTATAGCTAGGAAAGAGGAGGATTGAACGAAAATGAGATCAAATGAGATAGAATTATTAGTCAACTGGGGGGACACGGATAAAGCTGGAATTGTTTATTATCCTAATTATTTTAAATGGTTTGATATTGCCGGACATCAATTTTTCCGTAGTTGCGATTTATCACCGCGCCAACTGGAGGAAGAACGCCAAATTATCGTTCCCATGCTTGATGCAAGATGTAGCTTTGAAAAACCTTTATTATATGAAGATGTCATAACAATAAAAACCCAGGTAGCAGAGATTAATAATAAAACAATTAAACTCAATCATGAAGTTTTTAGAGGAGAAACTCGAACAGGTTTTGGATATGAGCTTAGAGGATGGGTCAAGCAAACGAATAATGTGATAAAGGCTGTTCCAATTCCCGAAGATGTCATAGCGATTTTAAACCAAGATATTCATACAAGTGATAAAGGAAAACGGATATCTTTTAATGCGTAATTCTCAGTTCTCCTCTATAATAAAAATACTCAAAAAATTTTAATAGTTTTTATATGGAGGGCGAACTGTTTTGAAACCAAGATCATTAATGTATACATTATATGGAGAATATATCCAATATTATGGTGGGGAAATTTGGGTTGGCAGCTTAATCCAAATAATGAATAAATTTGGTGTGTCAGAATCGTCTGTAAGAGGGGCGATCTTTCGTATGGTTCAAAAGAATTTAATGCAGGTAAGAAAAATCGGAAACAAAAGCTATTATTCTGTATCCGAACAAGGGAAACGGAAAGTTGATGAAGGTGTAAAAAGGGTCTACACAACTCAAAGTCAAACTTGGGATGGGATGTGGAGAGTACTTACATATTCTTTTCCAGAAGAAAAACGTGAACTTCGAAATGAAATTCGTAATGAACTGAATTGGACTGGCTTCGGTGTTATCTCAAATAGCACATGGGTGAGTCCTAATCCTTTAGAGGAGCAAGTATTAGAGATGATCGAAACATATCAAATAGAAGATAATATCTTTTTATTTAGTGCAGCTTCGATTGTATCTCATGATAATCAAAGTATTATTAAAAAAGGCTGGGATTTAGATCGTATTTCTAATGAATACAACATATTTATAGAAAAGTATACGCCTAAATTTGAAGAGTTACGTGAAAAGGCTTTAAATAATACGTTAACAGATGATGAATGTTTTATTGAAAGAACGAATTTGGTTCATCAATATAGAAAGTTTCTTTTTCAAGATCCTGGATTTCCACGAGATTTATTACCTCCACAGTGGGCTGGAACGAAGGCAAGAGAGTTATTTTGGAACATCCACCAGCTCATATCGATACCTGCTGTGCGGTTTTTTGAATCTGTATATGAACCGGCTCCAGATAAAAACATACAGGCACAGCGTGATAAGGCGATTAACCCTTTCAGAGAAATTTATATGTAAGTCATTAAATTTTTCGACGGATATGGATGTCTCTAAGCAAGTGATGTCATTTTTTAGGAACTGAGGGATGATAATGAAAAAAGTTTTGTTTGAAACAAACAACCATTTAGCATTTGTCACAATAAATCGACCTGAGCAACTAAATTGTTTTGATTATGAAACATTAGTTGAATTAGAAAACATCATTGAAGAGATTAAATTAGATAAAGACATTCGTTCGGTTATTTTTACTGGTGCGGGAGAAAAAGCATTCAGTGCTGGTGCTGATTTAAAAGAAAGACGTACATTAAATGAAAAGGAAGTAAGGAGAAATGTAAGTAAAATCCGCGATGTGTTTACGATGATTGAGGAACTTCCGCAACCAACGATAGCGGCCATTAATGGATATGCACTTGGCGGCGGATTTGAGCTCGCACTTGTATGTGATTTTCGGTACGCAGTGAAAAAGGCCAAAATGGGCTTGACTGAAGTAAGTTGGGCAATTATACCAGGTGCAGGCGGTACACAAAGATTAAGCAGATTAATTGGAACTTCTAAGGCTAAGGAATTAATCTTAACGGCAAGGAAAATCGATGCACAACAAGCTTTTGATTTAGGAATAGTAAATAAGGTCGTTGAAGATGATGAGTTAATCAAAAGTTCGATAGCTCTTTCGGAAGAAATTATGAAAAATGGTCCATTAGCTGTAGCTCAAGCAAAATATGCAATTAATTATGGTAGCAATGTTGACATGAAAACCGGACTTGCGATTGAGTCAAAAGCTTATGAAGTAATCATACCGACAAAAGATCGCATTGAAGCTCTACAGGCTTTTAATGAAAAACGTCCAGCGATATTTAAGGGAGAATAAATTGTATTCATTTTACTTCTATGAATCTAGCATTCAATAAACAATATAGTAAATAAATGAGGGACTTAATCACTGAAATGTTCCTGCTTCATTTAAAAATAACAAGAGGTGAATGTAATGAAAAACTATGAAACGATTCACGTACAAATTGAACAAAACGTTGCATGGCTTACATTATGTCGTGAACCAGTAAACGTATTAAATATTGATATGATGAATGAAATAGTAGACGCATTAGAAAACCTTCTTGCACATGAAGAACCACATGCATTAGTCATCCGATCAAATCAAAAGGTTTTTTCTGCAGGTGTATCAATAGAGGATCATATTGGTGAAAAGGCAGAGCAAATGATCCATGTATTTCATAAAATGTTTCATTTGTTAGCGAAAATTCCATGCCCGACAATTGCAGTTGTAGAGGGAGCTGCCATCGGTGGCGGTTGTGAAATTGCCAGTTTTTGTGACATTTCAGTTGCGACAGAAAAAGCAAAGTTTGGACAACCTGAAATTAATTTAGGACTATTTCCACCAGTATCTGTTGCGATCTTTCCATGGTTAATGGGGTTCAACAAAACAATGGAGTTGTTATTAACGGGGAAAACAATTTCTGCTGCAAAAGCTAAGGAATATGGGCTTATTAATGAAGTTGTTAGTGATGATGAACTTGCAAACTATTTAGAAGAATTACTAGACTCCTTTAGATCAAAAAGCAGAATCGCACTCAGTTACACGAGAATGGCAATTCGTGAAGCGATGGCAAATACGTTTGCGCAAACAATCAGCAAAGTTGAGCAAATATATTTGACTGACTTAATGAAAACAAATGATGCACAGGAAGGATTAATTTCATTTTTAGAGAAGCGTGAACCAGTATGGAAGCATTCTTAGGGGGCGCAAAATGAATATAGCACAGATTGAAGATATTGGATATCGCATTGGTATTCCTGTTCCGTTTCCAATGAAATATGTCTACTGTTATCTTTTAAAACAAGACGATGGTTATGTATTAATTGATGTAGGCTTAAATTATAGTAAAGCACGAGAAACATGGGAACAGGTTTTTGAGTATTTAGCAATCAATCCAAAAGAAATCAGGACAATTTATTTGACGCATTTCCATCCAGATCATTCAGGGCTTGCCGGATGGATGCAAGGATTAACGGGTGCAAAAGTTTATATGCATGAAATTGATGCAAAAATGCTTGAGCGAGTGTGGGGAAAGGATAGTATGCAATCAATCCGTATGAAGGAAATGGTACTTAATCACGGTGTACCTGAAAAACTAAGTGAAGAGATTATGATTCATATGGATAAACTTAATAACAGTGTGCTGCCGCTGCCAATAGTTGAGATAATCGGTGATAAAGTAGAATTCTCAGGCTTGGTGTGGCAAGTTATTCATACACCTGGACATAGTGAAGGACATATTTGTTTCCTGCAAAAGGAAGAGCAAATTTTAATAGCAGGTGACACAGTATTAGAGAAAATTACACCAAATATAAGTGTATGGCCTGGCTCTAGCCAAAAACCGTTACATGAGTACATTGAATCGTTACGTATGCTAAAAGAACTCCCTGTAAAAGTCGCCTATTCCGCACACCACACACCAATTACACAATTTAAGCAAAGAATTGATGAAATTATCTTACACCATGATGAACGTTTGGATAAAATTGAAAAACTTGCTGAAAATAAAACAGCTTTTGAAATCGCAGAAGTTTTATTTGCACACAAAAGCTTAAACCCTCATCAATGGAGATTTGCAATTGCAGAAACCATTGCTCATTTAAACTATTTAGAACAAGAAATGAGAATTGAGCATGAGGGAACCAGACCTATTATTTATAAACGAAAAGTAAATGTACAATAAAACACCAAAAACATGGGCTCTCTACACGAGTTCATGTTTTTTATTTTGTTATTATCCTTTTTACAATGATCGTCACTTTTCCAAAAGTTCGAAAATGGACATTAAGTACAATAATGTAATGACTTAGTCAAAGCATTTATTACAACTTGATCAATAGTGAGTCGAAAAATTTGTTTTGTATACGAAATGAACATGAAATTAAAAATCAGATTATGACCGACATATTGGAAAAATAGCCAAGTTAGTCGATGTTATCAGTTTATTCGGATATCAATTATTCATTTTTATTTTCTTTCGTCAAAAAAACATAATAAAAATATTGACAGATAATTTCGAATGCTTTATATTATTTAATATAAACGATAATATAAAAAACGTAATAAAAGAGGTGTTTATAATGAGTGTGAATCAAACTGAAGTATTAATGGAAAAAGTAAAAAGCGGTTACAAAGTTGAACGTGTTGAAGATATGAATGAAGAGTATTTAAAAGCATTAAAGCAAACGCTAACAATTGTGGGAGATACAGAGCTTCTAAGTGTTCCACCTCTATTAACGGTTTATGATCAAGCTCCTAATCTAAACTATAAAATTACTGCTCTAGCAGTTATGCAAGATGAAATTGGCCACGCACATATCGCTTACAGATTATTAGAAGACTTAGGTGAGAATGTCGATGAACTTCTTTACGATCGTCAACCAAACCGTTGGAAAAACCCATATGCTTTTGATTATAAGCTCGATAACTGGATTGAATTAGGCGTCTTTAATGGATTCTTTGATCGTGCCGGCTACACATTACTTGGTGATGCACACGAACATACATCATACGGACCATGGAAAAGAGCGTTAGTAAAAGTAGATAAAGAAGAGTTATTCCATTTAAGAAATGGCGAAATTATCATGAGAGCAGGTATGAAAAATCCAGAGACAGCTAAACAGGTTCAGGAAGCAGTGGATTGGATGTTCCTAATGTCATTAGAGTTCTTTGGTGTTGCAGATGGCTTAAAAAGTCGTTCAGCACAACTTGATTACAAACTAAAAGGTAGAACAAATGATGAACTTAGACAAAAATGGTTATCAACGGCCGTTCCATTCTGTGAATCAATCGGAGTTAAAGTACCTGCTCATTATGATGAAGAGCAAGGGAAATATGTTTTAGATGTACCATTCCCATGTAAATTTGACCCTGAGAATAAAAAATGGTTATTTGACCAACCGGATACTTGGGAAAATGTCATTAAACGCTTTAAAGAGCGTGGGCCGCAAAACGTAGAGTTCGTAACAAGAATTCAAAAAGGAGCCCGAGAATTAGAAGAAATGAGAGCAGAGGTGGTTTAATGATGAGCGAGACAACAATGATTAGCACATCAACAGAAAAATATTGGAACGCCTTAAAAGAAGTAATGGATCCGGAATTCCCAATTAGTGTTGTGGATATGGGATTAATTTATGAAATTTTTAAAAGTGATCGTGATTTGGAAGTTAGAATGACATATACATCAACTGGATGTGCTTGTATGCAATGGATTGAAAGCGATATCAAGGAACGGTTGCTAAAAGAGGAAGAAATCGACAATGTTGATATCCAAGTTGTTTGGGATCCGCCATGGACAACAAAAAACCTAAGTGAAGAAGGGAAAAAGATACTAAAAAATTGGGGGGTTAGTTCATGACAAAAGAAAATAATTTAATAGATTATGTTCTTTTTACTCGTATAAAACGCGGGGATGACTTAATACAAGTAGGCTCTTTTAAAGCTGTCAGCAATGAGTTGGCCGAAATTTATGCTCAGCATATATATGACGAAGAGGATTGGGTAGAAATGCAAATTGTGCCGAAAGATGCGATGATTTGCATCCGTAAGCCAGAACCACTATTTAAGTGATGAACTGAGTGAGGAGTGAGGGAAATGACAGAGCAAAACAACACTTCATTAATCGAATTAGCAGAAACAATTGCAGACAATAAATATATTTTAGGTGACCGACTAGTTGAAATTGGAGTAAGTGGACCAAAACTAGAAGCAACGCTTTCTGCGATTGCAATGGCACAACAAGAATTAGGACATTCGAGACTTATTTATAGATGGTCTTATGATTTAAAAGGGATCAATGGAAGTAAAGTTGAAATAAAAGACCAAACAGGGAAAGCCTTTTCAAAAAATGTTGAAATTAGTAATTGGATCGAACTAATTGCTGGGTTATATGCAACAAATGTTGCGACAGATTTAGTAATGAAAGCAATAATTGCAGCGGAAAATACTAGTATCAATCATCCATTTAGTAAAATGCTAAAGGAGCAAAATGAACACCTGATTTATTCCAAAAGCTGGTGTAAACAATTATTAAATGACAAGGGCTCAATACCTGTTAGATTTAAACATGCAATCGAGAAAGTTACGATTGAAGTAGTAGATTGGTTGAAGAAGGTAGAGAATGATCCTCTTTTAATCTCACAAAATATCATTGGTCCAAATGCGAACCTTGTTTCTGAAAGTAAACAACAAATCGATGAATTACTAAATAATGGAGTTGTTACAAGTGTCTGATAAAACTGCTTTGGTAGAATGTTCATTTTGCTCTTCTACTAACGTAGAGAAAATATCTTCATTTGGTACAGCCCAATTAGTAAGACAGTATTATTGCAATAATTGTAATAGTGTATTCGAATATATTCGCTGGCAGGAATCAGCAGATGAAAGAATGAAAGGTGTCGAATGACAATGGTTCAGATTAATAAAGTGGGGGTAGTTGGTTCTGGAACGATGGGCGCTGGAATCGCTCAACTAGTCATTCAGAATGGCTATACTGCCATCATGTTCGATATCGATCAAGAAACGGTAAACAAAGCAAAAATAGGTATTGAAGCGAGATTAGATCGCCTTGTTCAAAAGAAAAAAGCAAGTATTGATGAAATAACTTCAGCTAAACAATTACTTAAATCAACAACTACCATGGAAGACTTTAAAGATTGTCAATTAGTAATTGAAGCAGCACCTGAAAAAATTGAAATAAAACGTTCGATTTTTCAACAACTAGAACAAATTTGTTCACATAAAACAATTTTAGCGACAAATACATCGTCACTTTCAATTACCGAAATTTCTGGCCAAATTACACATTCAAAACGTGTTGCGGGATTCCATTTCTTTAATCCTGCACCCATTATGCCATTAGTTGAGGTTATACAAGGTTTAAAAACGGCACCAGAAACAATAGAAGCGTTAGTGGAATTTGCAAAAGCCTTAAATAAAGAGCCTGTTGTCTGTATGGATTCACCAGGGTTTATTGTTAATCGCGTTGCCCGTCCTTTTTACAATGAAGCGCTCAGAATAATGAATGATCAAGTTGCTACAGTCGAGCAAATCGATCGAATTATGAAACGAGCAGGTAATTTTAAAATGGGACCATTCGAGCTTCAAGATTTTATTGGAATTGATATTAATTTTGCAGCCACAAAATCGGTTCATGCAGGTTACTACGGAGAGAGCCGATTTAAGCCTCATTTTTATCAAGAGCGAATGGTTCAAGCAGGGAACCTAGGTAGAAAGGCAAATGGAGGGTACTATCGTTATGACGAGTAAAACGATTATCGTACTAGGTGAAAATTTACTTGCAAAGGAATTATTTAAAGCGATTCAAAAAAATAATACCGGCCAGGTACATTTAAATGAATTGTCTACAATCGGTCATGTTGACATCGTAATTGAAACAACAAATCTAGATTTAAATGATAAGAAAAGAAAACTTCAAGAGATTGAAGCAATGGTTACATCAAATACATTAATTTTATCATCAATCCTTCATGTAACAGCAACAGAGGTTGCATCATGGCTAAAACATCCTGAAAGATTAATAGGATTTGGTACATTTTCTAACTTTTATGAAAGTAATCTGATAGAAATTGCCTATCCATTGCAAGCTGATTCTAGTTATCTCCAAACTGCACAAGAAACTTTCCAATTGTTACAATTGGAAACCGAAATCGTTGAAGATGAGGTTGGTCTAGTCTTTCCACGTATACTATCTTTAATTATTAACGAAGCGGCTTTTGCACTGACTGAAGGGACTGCAACGGTTCAGGACATTGATCTAGCTATGAAAAAAGGGACGAATTATCCTTTAGGACCTTTTGAGTGGGCTGAGAAAATAGGTTTAGAGGATGTGTATGCTGTTTTACTTGGTTTATATAATCAATATGGTGAAGAGCGGTATAGACCAGCACCTCTTATCAAAAAGCTTGTTTCTGCAGGCTGGGTTGGTGGTGATAAAGAGAAAGGATTCTATCACTATCAATATCGCAAAACAAAGGAGTATTCAATATGAGAGAAGCCGTCATCATAGATGCTGTTCGTACACCGATTGGCAGAGTAAATGGTGCTTTATCAAATGTTAGACCAGATGACTTAGCAGGTCATGTGATAAAAGAGCTGCTTGCTCGAGTAAATATTGATAAATCACTTATTGAAGATGTCTACTTTGGCTGTGCAAATCAAGGCGGAGAAGATAATCGAAATGTAGCGAGAATGGGATTATTATTAGCAGGTGTACCTGAAACAGTACCAGGTGTAACTGTTAATAGATTATGTGGCTCTGGATTAGATGCGGTTAACCAAGCAACAGCTGCTATAAAAGCTGGATTAGGTGATGTATTTATTGCTGGTGGAACAGAAAGTATGACGCGTGCCCCATATGTCATGATGAAGCCGCATTTGTCCGGATCAAGAGGAAATCAGACGTTACATGATACAACACTTGGTTGGCGCTTAGTAAATCCAAAAATGGAAGAAATGTACCCTCCTATTAGTTTAGGAGAAACAGCTGAAAATGTTGCTGAACGGTATAACGTAACAAGAGAAGAACAAGATCATCTAGCATTGATTAGTCAACAGAAAGCAGCTATTGCAATTGAAAGCGGAAGATTTAATGAAGAGATTGTGCCAATAGAAATTCCGCAAAAAAAAGGTGAGAGCATCACTTTTGCTAAGGATGAACATGTTAGACCTGGGACAACAATTGAAGCGCTGTCAAACTTACGTCCTGTTTTTAGACAAGGTGGTACAGTGACAGCTGGCAACTCTTCAGGTATTAATGATGGGGCTTGTGCGCTATTAATCATGGAGAGAGAATTGGCTGAAAAATTGAATTTAAAGCCTTTTGCAAAAATCGTAACTTCTGCTGTAAGTGGTGTTGATCCATCTTATATGGGGATCGGTCCAATCCCTGCGACTCAAAAGGCATTACAAAGAGCTAGTATCACAACTGATGATCTGGATCTAATCGAAATCAACGAGGCTTTTGCAGCACAATCTGTTGCTTGTATCAAAGAACTAGGTTTAGACATGGATAAAGTTAATGTTAATGGTGGTGCTATTGCATTAGGTCATCCACTTGGATGCAGCGGAGCCCGTATTTTAACGACTCTTGTACATGAAATGCAAAAGCGTGACGCTAGATATGGATTAGCAACAATGTGTATTGGCGTAGGGCAAGGTATCGCAACAATTATTGAGAAAGTATAAGGAGTGATATACACGTGATCGAAGTGAGAAACGGTGTAGGTGTAATCAAAGAGACGTACCAACTATTTATCAATGGAGAATATACGAACAGCAGCAATAATGAATTTTTTGAAACGTACAATCCTGCAACTGGTGAAGTGTTGGCAAAAGTTGCAAAAGCAACAAAAGAAGATGTGGATCGTACGGTAGAAGCAGCAAGAACTGCGTTTGAATCAGGAAAATGGCCAAGACAAACACATACAAAACGTGCAAGACTTTTAAATAATATTGCTGAAATTATGAGAAAACGTTTTAACGAGCTTGTTGAGGCTGAAGTGTTAAATAGTGGTAAGACAGTAGCTGCAGCACAAGGGCAAATAGGTCAAGCAATCGAAGATTTTGAATTTTATGCTGGAGCAATTACAACTTATGGCGGGCGTACGAATCCTACTCCAAATGGATTTTTCAATTATACATTAAAAGAGCCTGTCGGCGTATGTGCACAAATCATTCCTTGGAATTATCCGTTAATGATGGCTGCTTGGAAAATTGCCCCTGCATTAGCAGCAGGTTGTACTGTGATTTTAAAACCAGCTTCAAATACACCTATTACAGCCTATATGCTAGCAGATATTTGCCGTGAAGCAGGTGTTCCAGAAGGTGTTGTAAACGTCCTGACTGGAAGTGGTTCTGAAATTGGACCATATTTAACTGAGCATCCAGGTGTTGACAAAGTAGCATTCACAGGAGAAACAGATACAGGGAAAGACATTATGTCCCGAGCTTCTGAAACGTTAAAGCGAGTGACACTTGAATTAGGTGGAAAATCACCAAGCATTGTGTTTGATGATTGTGATATTGATGCAGCAGTCGTAGGTTCTATTTATGGAATCTTTTACAATACTGGACAATCTTGTGAAGCAAGATCAAGAATTTTTGTTCATGAAAAAATATATGATGAATTTTTAGACAAATTTATTGAAAAAGCTAAATTACTAAAAATTGGCGATCCATTTAATAAAGAAACACATATGGGTGCATTAATTTCTAAGAGTCATGAAGAAGTAGTTGATGGTTATGTAAAAATCGCTATTGAAGAAGGTGCAGAGGTTCTTTACGGAGGAAAACGTCCTGAAGGCCCAGAGTTTGAAAAAGGGTACTGGTATATGCCAACTATTATTGGTAATGTGACAAACAATATGAGAATCGCGCAAGAAGAAGTGTTTGGTCCGGTAGTAGTAGTTATGAAGTTTAGTGATGAGAAAGAAGTTCTGAAACTATCAAATGATTCAATCTTTGGTCTTGGTTCAGCTGTGTGGACGAAAGATAATGGGAAGGCACATCGAATCGCCGCAGGACTTCGAGCTGGAATTGTTATGGTTAACAGCCCAATCTCAGCATTCCCAGGTACTCCTTTTGGAGGCTATAAGCAATCTGGATTTGGAAGAGAGCTATGTATTGAGACATTGGATTTATACTCTGAAACAAAAAGTGTTGTCTCTTATATTGGAGAACGTCCATTAAATCTATTTGGAATTTAAACTTTGTTATCTTAATCACATGTGAAATAGGCTATTTTTAGAATGATGTTTTTCAAAAGTGCCTAATAAAATAAAAAAAGTTAACTAATTGGAGGAATAAAAAATGACAACAGAAACTAAAACTCAAAATTTAACAGTAGTTAAAAACAATGGAATAGCAGAGGTTCATATCCACGTTAACAAAACAAATGCTTATGATCTTGATTACTACAAAGAATTAAATGCAGCAATCGATGATATCCGTTTTGATAATGATATTAAAGTAGCCGTGTTAATGAGTGATATGCCTAAATTTTTCTCAGCTGGCGCAAACATTAACTTTTTAAAAGCATCAGAACCTCGTTTCAAAACGCAATTCTGCTTATTCTGTAATGAAACGTTAGATAAAATTGCTCGTTCACCACAAATCTGGATCGCGTGCTTAGAAGGACATACAGTTGGCGGCGGTTTAGAAATGGCATTAGCTTGTGACTTACGTTTCATGGGTGATGAAGCAGGTAAAATCGGCCTTCCTGAAATTACACTTGGAGTATTAGCTGGTACAGGTGGTACACAACGTTTAGCTCGTCAAGTTGGACATTCAAAAGCATTAGACCTAAACTTAACTGGTGAAACATTAACACCACAGGAAGCATTAAATATTCGCTTAGTTGACCGTATCTTCCCACAAGAAGAAACAAGAGCGAAAACATTAGAATACGCAGAAAAGATTGCGAACAGTGCAACATATGCAGCATCAAATATTAAACTATCCATTATGAATGGTAAGGAAATGCCGTTAAATGTAGCAATCCGTTACGAAGGTGAGCTGCAAAACCTATTATTCCGTTCACAAGATGCACAAGAAGGACTAAGTTCATTCATTGAAAAACGTGAAGCAAATTGGATTGGTAAATAATATAGGATTTTATCCAACATCAAAAGGTAAAAGCTTAGCTTTTACCTTTTGATAAGCATTTTTTTATTGCAAATAATTCTATTGAAAAATTCTGACCATTTGTAAATAATTGAATAAACAATATGTAGCAAATCTTTTAGTAATAGTAGATCCTATTTATAATCTCATTTACTCTTAAAATCTTTAAAAATATGGAACATTTACGTTTGATCTCTAGCAACCATTCATTATATTGGGGGGAAAAATGTGATTGAAACAACACTAAATTTAAAAGGTGTAAAAAGCCATTATAATGCAGCGAGCCGATTCATCGAAGAAAACGTACGTAATGGTTTAGGTAACAAAGTAGCGATAATTAGTGATGATAAGACGATGACATACAATGAACTATTAACAGATGTTAATAAATTTGGAAGCGCTTTAAAGACCATCGGTGTAGAAAATGAGAATCGAATGCTTTTAATAACTTATGACTCGCCAGAATTTGTTGTTTCGTTCTACGGTGCCATAAAAGTTGGTGCTGTTCCGATTCCGATTAATACAATGTTTCAACCCAATGATTATGAATATGTTTTAAATAATAGTCGTGCAAAGGTACTCCTTATCCATGAAGACTTTTGGGTGAAGCTAAAGGATCAAAGAGAGCGCTATATTTATCTTAAACATGTTATTGTTATTTCTGATCAAGTTGTCCAAGATGCTGATGTGACCGATTATAAAGAATTTATTAATCGTGGTTCTGAAGAATTAGAGCCTTTTTATACAACAGCAGAGGACACTGGTTTTTGGCTTTATAGTTCAGGTAGTACTGGTAATCCTAAAGGAGTTATCCATTATCAAAAAAACATGGAAGCTTCATTTAAAAATTATGCTCAAAATATTTTAAAGATGACCGAAAATGATGTTACATTCTCAGCTTCAAAGCTTTTCTTTGCTTATGGATTAGGAAATGCTATGTATTTCCCGTTTGGAGCAGGAGGCACAACCGTTCTCTTAAAAGATAGACCAACTCCTGATAAAATTTACGAGACATTAGAAAAGACGAAGCCTACCATCTTTTTTGGTGTACCAACTTTATATGGATCGATGATTAATTATGTTGAGAAAACGGGTAAAATCCCAGATCTTTCTTCAGTCAGAATCTGTGTATCAGCTGGTGAAGCACTACCTTCAACCTTTATCCAGAAGTGGCGAGAACTTTTTAATCTTGATATTCTTGATGGAATTGGTTCAACAGAAGTTGCACACATTTATCTGTCCAACCGTATAGGAGATATTAAACCTGGAAGCACTGGTAAGATTGTGCCGGGATATGAAGCAAGAATTCTTAATGATCAATCAATTGAAGTAGGACCAAATGAGACTGGTGATTTACTCATTAAAGGTGAAAGTATAACAGGTGGATATTGGTGTAACATCGAAGAAAATCAACGTAAATTTTATGGTAAGTGGATGCATACTGGGGATAAATATTATCAAGATGATGAAGGATACTTTTGGTATGCAGGTCGTTCTGATGATATGTTAAAAGTTGGCGGCATTTGGGTATCACCAATCGAAATTGAATCCTTACTATTCCAACATGATAAAGTGCTTGAAGTTGCAGTGATTGGAAAGAAAAAAGAAAATAATCTCGTTTATCCAAAAGCTTATATTGTATTAAAAGATGGAGTGTCTCCTTCAGAAGAATTAAGCCAAGAACTAAAGGATTACGTGAAAACTAATTTAGCACCATATAAATATCCTAGAGAAATAGAATTCTTAGATGAATTACCAAAAACAGCAACTGGTAAAGTTCAACGTTTTAGATTACGTGTATAATCAGTAATTACCTTCAAACTCCCCCCCCAATAAGGATATATACCTATTGGGGGGGGAGTTTGAAATATATTATCGATTTTGGTGATTAAACCAATTAATAAAGTTATCAACGACTTTATCTAAAAACTGCACTGTCGGCTCGTGAATTAGTTCTCCTTTATCATTGAATTTCTCATGTACAGCCCCAACATAAACTTCGTTTCCTGGAAGAAGTGGTGATGAAAGGCCCATAGCAAATAAAATATCACGTAAATGTAATTGGGCTTTAACAGTACCTAAATTCCCCATTGAAGCGCCGACAATCCAAGAAGGTTTACCAATCATTACTTTCTCTACGCGTGACAACCAATCAATTGCATTCCCTAATACTCCTGGAATTGTAGCATTATATTCAGGCGTTACCCATAACACTGCGTCAGAATTAGCAACTTTATTTTTGAAATCTTTAACAACCTGAGGTGGATCATTTTCAATATCTTGATCATAGAAAGGCAATTCACGAATAGAAAGAATTTCAAGATCAAATTGTTCTGTATATCGGCTTTGAATAAATTTTGCAAGCTTTAAGTTGTAAGAGTCTTTGCGAATACTTCCCACAATTGCGACAATTTTCATTAAAATACCTCCAAATTACATGTATAGTTGTTATTGTATCATCCTTATCACTTTACCATAATAAAGGATAATTAATTGTAACGGAAATAAATTGCTCAGAAATGATAGAAACTATATAAATACATAAAGAAAGAAGCTGAATTAGAGTGGTATCATCAGCTTCCTATCACATCTTTATAAGACTTTAATGTTTAAAGGATAAAGATAAGGTTCTTTTGGCTCACTGACTTTTTCCCAATTCGTAATTTTAATATAGGGAAGGACTGTACCGTTATAAGTCGTTACATCTAATATGCCTTTAGCTTTAATCCATGTATCCTCTTTAATTGAAGAAGCTTCGGGTAATTCGGTTAGAAATCCAATAATGCTCGCATCTGCTACACAGTGGGAAATCAAATATCTTGAAATGACGAGTTGCTCCTGTTTTAACCCTGCCTCTTTATAGACAAATCCTGTTAATTCAATATTTTTGCCCTTATATTTATCGATATTCATACTAATTTCATCATAGTAAGTAGCAAACATTGCCTCGTCCATCACGATATTTGAGTTTTGTAATAATTCTTGTGTTAATTGTTCATATTCATCTTTTGTTATTGTATTTTGTTCTAAGTCATTAGGGTCTGCATTTTCATGAATGAGTAAATTTTCATCAATTTCATTTTCCTCAGTATTGTCATCAACATACCGTTCTTCCGTTCCTGTTTTATTATTATTTTCAGATGAACCGTTATTTAAGCCTGCATCAGCCATTTGTTTTTGATTGGTTAGAATCGCCATACCACCTTTTTTTTCAGCAATAGCAGCATCCAGAATCTTAGCTGGGAGCAGAAATCCTGATAATAAAGGAGAAATAATAATTAAGTAAGAAAATAGTTTTTTTACTGTAAATGGAGTGTTCCCATGATCGTGGTGATGTTCACAATTGTGATCATCATGATTATGATGACAACGATCATGATGATTTTCCCTATTAGTCCATATTCTAGTAATCTGAATGAAAAACAATAATAAAAAAATAATAGATGCTGATTGACTTAACCCCACATATTTAGGATTAATAAACTTAGTAATGTCCCCAGTAAAATGGAGATGGAAAATCAGAATTGTAAATGCAAGTAAAATTAGTGCTCTAATTGCCTGCTGAAAATTGAAAATCACGATATCACCCCCTTATATAAAACCTTTCAGCAGCATTAGAGTAATAAATATAATTGAAGCAACAATCGAGAGTACGCCAAAAACAAACTTAAATCGGAAGACGCTAAGCATCATGAGGGTATTCTTTAAATCAATCATAGGCCCGAAAATCAAAAAACCAAGGATAGATGGAGTTGGAAAAAGATTGCTAAAGGAAGCCCCTATAAATGCATCTGCTTCAGAGCATAGTGATAAAACATATGCTAAGCCCATCATGACTAGTAATGATGAAACGGGTCCACTGCCAGCTTCTAAAAGAGATTTAGCCGGCATATAGGTTTGTACAAAAGCAGCCAAAAAGGCACCCATGATTAAATATTTAGCCATGTCAAAAAATTCATCTATTGAATGGGTGAGCATTGACCAAAAGCGATTCATAAAAGTTTCATCCTTAACTTGTTCGTGAGAGTGACTTAAATGAAGGGAAGCTTTGAATTGATTTCCTTTAAATAGCATACTTACTATCATTGCAACTATTATTGCAATAATAAAGCCCAAACCCATCCTCAATCCTGCTATTTTAATATCATTGCCAAATGCCATATAAGTTGAAGCGATAACAATAGGATTGATAAGAGGACCTGTCAACATAAAGCCCATTGCTGCGTATATAGGTACACCTTTTGAAACAAGCCTCCGGACGATGGGGACAATTCCACATTCACATGCAGGAAATAATGCTCCTACTACACAACTCATGATAACCGCCATTATTTTGTTTTTAGGAATCCATCTTTGAATATGTTCTTCGGTTACAAAAATTTGAATCATTCCTGCAATAAGTACTCCAATTAAAACAAAGGGAAGGGCTTCTATCAAAATACTAAGAAAAATAGTGTTTAGGTTTAATAAAGAAGGGGGGAAATCTGAAGAAACTTTAACACCAGAGCTTAGCGATACGAGAAAAAGGGCCAAAGCTATAATTAATATACCGGTAATATCAATAATATTGCCACGAATTATGCGGTTCATAGTTACCTCCGAAATGATCATTTATATGATTCTATGTAAAATATATATAGTCATAATTGATAGAGTATGTATTGGAAATGATATTAAATTATGTTAGGTGATTAAATCGAAATAATTACGTTTTATATTTTAGTTTATAAGTATGCCTTTGTAAATTAAATTATTAATAATAATTTTTAAAAACTAATTTTTCAAGAGGGATACTTTGTGATTGTTTCTATTAGTGATATTACAAATTTAGAGATCCTCATTAATGAATGTATGAAAAGAGATGACTAAAAATGTAGTCACCTCAACTATTATTCATTGATCGTTTTTATTTAGAACCATTGATTTTGGCAGTGGTAGTATATTTGATTACTCTATAGTATGTTGGTACCTCGCTACAATAATCACGGTCTTTAGGTAGTTTTCCTAGTATTCAGTTTTGGGTGCTCTGTGTTTTTAGCCATTTATTTTCTTAAATTAATCCGAACACTTTTTCCAAGAAATGCTTGGAATATAGTCAAAAAACAGTGTTTTTACTAACACAATAAGATAAAAAATCATTTTCCCTGTTTTTCAAGAGAGAAAAAATAGAGTAAAATAATAGATGCTTAATAGATAAATAGCTTTAGATAAATGATAAGGTGATAAAGAAATGAAGCTTATAATCGCAGAAAAACCAGATCAAGCATCAACCCTTTGTGCACAATTTCAAAGGGTTAAGAAAGATGGCTACTTTGAGGTCAAACCTAATGAACTTTTCCCAAATGGCGCGTTTTGTACATGGGCAATCGGTCATTTAACACAATTAAGTGCACCTGAAGCTTATAAGGATGAATGGAAAAAGTGGTCAATCTCAATGTTGCCGATCATTCCTGATAAATTTAAATATGAAGTAACAAAATCAAAAGCGAAGCAATTCAATATTGTCAAACAGTTAATAAAAAATCCAGCAGTAAATGAAATCATTCATGCAGGTGATGCCGGGCGTGAAGGGGAGCTAATTATCCGAAATATTATTCAGCTTTCAGGTGTGAAAAAACCATTAAAAAGATTGTGGATTTCTTCCCTTACACCAGCATCCATTCTTGAAGGATTTCGCCATTTACTAGATGATGAAAAAACGAGAAATCTCTATTATGAAGCATATTCCCGAGCTTGTGCCGATTGGCTAGTTGGAATGAACGCTTCACGGGTATATTCCCTTTTATTAAAAGAGAAAGGGATGAATGACGTTTTTTCAGCAGGACGTGTTCAAACACCAACACTTGCATTAATTGTAAAAAGAGAAAAAGAGATCGATGCATTTAAACCTGAACCATTTTGGGAAATCGTTGCAACGTTTCAAGTCAATGGTAAGAAGTATCAAGGGAAATGGCAAAAAGATCATCAAACAAGGGTAATGGATGTTGAGCTTGCTAATAAAATTGCAGCATTTTGTAAAGATAAGCCCGCTGAAATTAATGAAATCATAACCGAGCGCAAGGAATACCAACCGCCATTATTATTTAACTTGTCATCGCTTCAAGCTACAGCAAATAAGGCGTATAAATTTTCTCCTAAAAAGACTTTGGACATTGTACAATCACTGTATCAAAAAGGGATTGTTTCCTATCCACGAAGTGATTCAACCTACGTCACAAAAGGTGAAGCAGAGCTCTTTCCAGAAATTTTAGCGAAATTAAGTGCTTTTGATGACTACAAAGACTTATTTCCTTTGCCAAAATCATCAATCATAGATAATTCACGTTATGTAAATGAAAAAAAAGTGACGGATCACTATGCGATTATCCCAACAGAGCAGGTGAAAGATCCAAAAAGATTATCAGCTGATGAACAAAAAATGTATGACATGATCGTTAGAAGACTGATTGCTGCTCATTACGATAAAGCCATTTTTGACTATTCTACTTTAACAACATTGGTTGATGGCCGTGCAGAATTTATTACAAAGGGAAAACAGCAAATTCAGGAAGGCTGGAGAAAAGTCATTTTCCAAGAGGAGAAAGAAAAAGACCAGCTCCTTCCGAATGTAAGTAAAGGCGATCGCGGGCAAGTTCACAAAGTGGAAACAAAGGAAAGCAAAACACAGCCTCCAAAACGATATACAGAAGGTCAGTTAATCACATTAATGAAAACGGCTGGAAAATATCTGGAGAATGATGAATTAGAAAAAGTGTTAAGCAGAGTAGAAGGGTTAGGAACGGAGGCAACGAGAGCCGGGATTATTACGATGTTAAAAGATCGTAAATATATAGATGTGAAAAAAAATCAGGTATTCGCTACAGATAAAGGCAAGGTTTTGATTGAAGCCATCGGTGATCAAATTTTAGCCTCACCTGAAATGACTGCGAAATGGGAGCAGCGTCTTTCAGAAATTGGTGAAGGACAGGCATCACCAAGCGTTTTTATGGAGTTAACGAAAAAGCTCTCTTCAAAGATCGTTCAAGATGCCATAACAGTTGCACCAAATTGGAGCTTCGAAGGATTAGAAGTAGAAGCTATTCAACGTAAATCTTCACGCTTCAAAGTGAGTAAAAAACTCGGTAAATGTAAGCTGTGTGACGGTGACATAGTTGACAAAGGTGAATTTTACGGATGTGCTAATTACAAAACGAATAAATGTACCTTTACGATTTCCAAAAAAATCCTCGGTAAAAAAATTACGCAGGCAAATGTTCAAAAGTTATTAAAAGACGGAAGCTCCGACCAAATAAAAGGCTTTAAAAAGGGCGAAAAAGCGTTTGATGCAAAACTTGAATGGAAAGATGGGAAAATTGGGTTTTTGTTTGAAACGTAAGCTTATTTTTTTAAGCATTCGTTGAAGCGGGATATGACACGTTTTGTTATATCCTGCTTTTGTACATAAAGAGTAATCATGGTCTTGATCGTTCTTGTGGAATTATCTTACAAATGTAATGAAATCTGTACCAACAGGTTCGAAACCGTCAAGTCGAAGTTTCTGATTAATTTGACCGCGGTGATAATGACCGTGAAGGGCGATATGGGTTAAAATATCTCTTATTGATGTTGTAAATTCTTGACCAGTACTATTTCTATAGGTAATAAGTTTATCCGCATGCTGGTCAGGCAAACTTGCAAAAAATTGTTCATACTTTTGCTTATTTTGATTTATTTGTTTCGAACATTCTTCAATTCCTAGTTCTGTCCAAATCAGTGAAGCTTGATTTTCGAGACCTATTATTCGATTTAACCATACTTCTTCCGTTAGAAGAATATGAGAAAATAATCGTTTCTCTTCATTCATTTTATCTTCACTATTTTGCAAGACAGCTAGTATTTGTTCATTTGCCCAATGTAAATGCTCAAACATCTTGTAAATGGTTTGCAACTAAAACAACCTCCCAGATTCATAATGTTTCCATATCTTGCTAAAAAACCATTCTTATCGATAGTCTATAACAATCTGTTCAAATTTAGTAGTTTTAAATAGGAGCTTTAGTATTGTAAGTTAATAATATAGCTTTGTGAAGAAATTAGTCGGAAGCTTGCAGCATGGATAGGAATCTTTTGCATCTTAATCAACATAGCCTTAAAAGCGTTTTCTTTAGACTCCATTTTAAAAATAGTTCAAGAGGTGATAGCATGAGCAACGTTTGGTCAAAAAAACTACCTGTCACTCAGTTTCGCATTGCAAGACCTACAAATCAATTACAGAAGATCATCGAATTTTATCGCGATGGAATTGGATTAGAAATAATTGGTCATTTTGAGCAACATAGCGGGTATGATGGAGTCATGTTTGGATTACCAAATGCAGCATATCACTTGGAATTTACTCAGTATATTGATGCAGAAGCATGTCCTCCCCCTTCAGAAGATCATTTATTAGTGTTTTATATACCTGACCGGAATGCTAGAGACAAAATCGTCCATAGATTAGCTGCAATGGGTTATCCAGAAGTAGCGCCAGAAAATCCGTACTGGAAAAAGAACGGTGTTACGATTGAAGACCCTGATGGATGGAGAATTGTTTTACAAAATGCCTATACACAAAATGGTGGTGAAACAAATAAAATGTAAAGGTTAATTGTAGTGAATAAGATGGCTTGATTAAATGATTAATAGAGGTCATTTCTTACATATAATTTCCAACAACGAAGAGCTGATCATAAGATAGCTTATCATGAAAATGATGAAAAAAAGCTTTTGCTGAAGGAGAGATTCGATGAAATTGAAATCAACACAACCAACCATTCTAGTATATAGTCCAGACCGAGCAAAAGCTTATGCAGAATGTGTAAGAAATCATGGATTTAATCATATAAAAGTAGCAGCAACGTCAGAGGAAGCAAAAAAGCATTTACCAGGTACAGAGATTATTTTAGGCTGGAAATTTCCAACCCACCTTTTAAATAAACCAAGCGCTTCATCTGTATCATGGTATCAGTCAATGGGAGCCGGGGTCGATGATTTGATGGCAGATGCTACCATTCCTAATAACATAACGATCACACGAATTGTTGATCAATTCGGTACTTATATTTCTGAATACGTTTTTACGTTTCTGTTATACATGTTAAAAGATGTCGCAAGGATGAAACAATCGCAACGTGAAAATCGCTGGGATCCATTTATTCCAGAATTACTAGCTGGGAAAACAATAGGAGTAGCAGGCTTAGGGTCAATTGGAGCAGAAATTGTCCAAAAAGCACGAGCATTTCAGATGAATGTTCATGGGTTAAGTTTTAATGGCAAGCAAGCTCATATAGTAGATCGCCATTTTTCACCGGAACAATGGGTAGCTTTTGTTAAAGATTTGGATTATTTAGTGCTGACATTACCATTAACAGATGCCACAAAACACATCATAAATCATGATATTTTGCTCGCGATGAAAACTAATGCCACTATTATGAATGTGGGACGCGGCGCATTAATAAATGAAACGGATTTGGTTTCTGTTATGAGGAAAGGTCATCTTAAAGCTGCCATTCTTGATGTATTTGAGACAGAACCGCTGCCAGTAGATCATCCACTATACACACTATCAAATGTCCATATCACGTCACATTTATCAGGACCAAGTACAACTGATGGAGTTTGTAGCTTTTTTGTGAATAATATCCAACGCTATGTAAATGATCAACCATTGCAAGGGCTTGTGAATCGTCAGCGAGGATATTAATGAATACTTTGTTTTTAAAGAATTCGCTTTTTCTAGACAAAACGTGTAAAATTTTGACTAGTTGCTAGAAATGATTGTCTTATAAGACTGTTATCGATATACTATTTAGTTGTATGTTTCTCTATTTTTATTCGCTTTATGTACAACATTTATGCAAAAAACAACGAGATCAAGACCATTTAGAAATAAAAGGGTAAGTTTGAAAGGAGAAAAACGTAATGAATGAACAACAACGTAAGGAAAGTACTCAAGTAAATCCATCGGACAAAAAATCCGAAAAGGACTACCCCTACGCTTCGCGTTCATTCAGCCTTACAGCCCCAAGGCTTCAAGCCTATTTCCGCAAAGTTTAAATTATGAGTTTGCCGTAATCCTAACGATTATTAAAATCAGGGAGGATTATCGCAAATGAACCTATCACTAGAAGACTACATTACAGAAATCGAAATCCAAAATTACAGTAAGTCAACCGTCAAAAACAAGAAAGCAATTTTAATACAGTTTGAAAGATGGTTGTGGGAATCCTTTCAGATTGAACTAGAGGATGCTACAACAAGACATATCAAAAGGTGGATTAAGCACCTGTTAGACGAAAGTATCAAAGCCAATACCATTAACACCAAACTAAAAACACTTAACAACTTCTATAAGTTCTGTATCAAAGAGAAAATCCTGAAAGACAATCCACTGAATGACATTGAACTACTTAAGGAAGAGAAGGTAATGATTAAGCCTTTTAGCATTGATGATATTCAGAAGATGATTGACTTCTATTGTGGAAGTAATTACATGGATGTCAGGAATAAAACTATCTTAACCTGTTTGTTTGAAACTGGTATCCGTTCTGCGGAGTTATCCAATATAATGTTAACGGATGTATTCGATGATGCCCTACTGATTAGGGGGAAAGGTAACAAACAGCGGTTAGTGCCTGTAAGCCTACATTTAAAGCGACAATTAAACAAGTATAGGAGAGTTAGAGAGAAGTACCTAAAAGGCGAGGAATGCCCCTTCCTGTTCGTCTGTACACGTGCCAAAGGTGGAGGGCTTGTAATGAAGGATGTTAACTCTATCGGTAGAATGGGTCATGATGCAGTTCTCAATGTAGTAAAGAGAAGCGGGAAAGCCTGTGGGGTAGATGTTAAGCTACTTGTACATAGTTGTAGGAGAAGCTATGCACAAATATCACTAGGGCATACAGACCTTTATACGGTTAGTCGGTTACTAGGACATAACCAGTTAGCGACAACCGAAAGATATATTCAATCAATGGAAGACAAGACTGTTTTAGAACGTGGGAGAAATGCTTCGCCGTTAACCACTCTTAGAAAGAAGTATTCATAATTAGAGATTACAAGCCTACCTATTAATGGTAGGTTCTTTTTTTTAGAAAGGGGCAGGATAGATAAAGAAGAACATAATAAAACAGTACATTTAGGTAAAAATAATTTTAATTTACTTGAATTTTGGGTGGTTCTAATGACAAAAAGATTAAAAACTCTTTTAATGAAGTTAATCATAATATTATTTGTATTTATGGCTGGTAATTATCTATTGGATTTCTTATTTGAGGATTTGTGTGGAAATGATATTAAACAAAAAATCCCTTCTCCTAATGGTGAGAATGTTGCTTATATTTTCGAAAGAAGTTGTGGTGCAACAACGGGATTTTCACCTCAATTATCCATATTAAACAAAGATGATGATTTTCAAAATGAATCAGGAAATACATTTAGGTCTGATAAAGACTTTTCTGTTGAATGGATTGACGAAAAGAACCTAAAAGTTATTTATGATAAATCTTCTGAAACTTGCGAAATGGATAAAAAAGTAAATGGGATTAATATTGAATATGTAGACGAGTAAAAGCCTATGAGGTAGAGACGCTTTTTCTTTATAAAGGATTCTAGCCTAAACGGTTAATCTTTTTTGTTTCGCCAATTTATACTGAGAAAAAAATAAAAATGGATGCCCCAAGTTTATTTTAAAAATGTATTAGATATTAATACCATCCACCAAATTATTCCAATTTTTAAAGCCCCCCAGCATTACCAACAATTCCCAACTATGGATAATCTAATCGTTATGTAAACAAATGGATTAAATGTATCAAAATGGCAATAAGGTTAAATGGTATGTACTGGTTATAATGACAGGTATTGGTAATGTGTTAGTGATAAGGATTTAATGTAAACAAATGGTAGTGTAGGAATGTACCGTTATAATTGGGTACTATTGGAACGGGTGGTATAATATGACATTATCTTTTTATTTCCATAATTCTACAACCAAACAAGATAATATTAACTTTATTGGAAAGGGGTGGGGCTAGGGGGTTGGTGTATCTACACTTATAATTATACAATCGGATGTATGTGGCATTCATCTCTATCCTTGGTAGTCCTAGCTTACCTATTGAATTAAAGACAATCTCCTATGGATTACCGCAAATATCACTCCAATTCTTACCATCTTGGTTGTATGAGGGGTGTATAAGGATAATCTCCCGCTTCCTTAAATTGGTACTTGACATAACGGTACATTTACCATTGGTTGACAAACCCTCTTTCCAACAAATACAAAAATCCTTCCATAAATTTCATGTTGACATTAACGGTTAGTTGTGACTAAAAAGTTTCCCTAAAATAACCATTGACAAAAATATTTATTTGTAAATATTAAAATTTCCAACAATTTACTATTGACATATCATCCCCGTAACGATACTTATTCTTAACACCTTCCAACAAATTCCACCCATCACAAACGCTGCTATGACAGTGTTTTCCTTAATTAGAATAAATATAATGTAGTATGTCTATCGTATCGGTATAACTCTTGTTTATATCGTTTCCCCTTCTTATAAACCTTTATCATAATTCTCTTATTAAGTTTACCGTTTGTATCCTATTTAAATATTTAATTGTGAGTGTAGACGAACAATTCATATCTTCATTAACTTGTAAAGCTTTTTAATAAGAACTGATTACCTTCGGTAGTGTTTTATTTCTTATCTATTATTTATTTCTCTATTAACTAACTTACCTCTCAATAATTAAAGCGACAAAACTTTTGAAAATCTAACAAATTTAAACTAAGTAATTATCACTAACTTATTACCCTTACAGTTATATAAGAGAGAAAAGTTTTGAAAATCTAACAAAAACATATCCCAATTTAAAGAACTGTCCTAACGGTACGGTTCTTTTTTTATGTCCTTTTGTGCATTCAATCCAGTTCCCTTTATTAGTAAGAGAAAGCTTATATAAAAATTGTGCATTTCATCAATTTGAATCGTTTTTTAAATAGGAAGGGTACAGAAAACAAGTTTCAATCGTTAAAAAATTATAGGGGCAAGGGTACAGAAAACGAGTTTGCTTTGTTAGTAAATTATAAGGCTTTTTAATCAACAGAAAAATGTCCCATGTTAAGAACATCATTCGATTAACAACTATGAGGGGTGCAAAAAACCAGTTTGACTTTATTAAGAAGTATAAACAAAACAAAAACAGGAGGAATTAAAATGACAATGTTAACAGAAGCAGAGGGAAAAATCATTAACAAGGTAGTTCAAAGAAAATTAAATCAGGTAATCCTATCTAACAACTGGAAGGTAGCAAAAGTTAAAGGTAAATGGAATGGAGGACACTGGAAAGCACAGGAGGTTGAATCCTATCTAATGGAGAAGGCAACAGTAAGGGCAATACGCTTCATTAATCGCCCAGAGAATGAAAGGACTACCGAATTAGAGAACTGGCTTAATAGGGGCATGGAATGGATTGTAAAGGACTTCTATAAACATATGAAGACACAAGATGTCCTAAACCTTGGAGATTCTTACACAGAGAAACTAAGTGTTAAACGTGCTTCAATGGATAACAAGGTAAAAGGAAACGGTAACCAAGACAATAACCTTACCCTACATGAAATGGTAGGAAATGACAATTCGCAGAAAACTGACAAAGTAACAACTGATAACACCATTATTGAATTGGTGGATGAAGTCCTAATGCTACTGGAAGATAAAGTAAGTGTTAACAAGTATGAAAAGTTTACTATCGTACTGGAAGGAATCGCCTTTGCTGATAAATGGACTATGAAAGATGACAAACTAGTAAAGACTGGAAGTGTAAAGGATAACGGTACAATCCATCTTGAGGGGTTAGGGGAAGAACTTGGAATGCACCCTTCTACCATCACTAGACTACTAAAGGAGATTGCTAAACTACTAGAGAATGATAAAAAATCTCTAAGAAAATTTGCAAAAACTGTAAGATTTTAAAAATAATATCCTCTTATATATATGTAAGGTAGTGCGAATCGCAATTACTTTTACCTCTCTTTTATTTTTTAGTTTGTCTATCTTATATTCCTCCTTTGCTAGACTTCATTAACTGCCATGTTGAGATAACACGCTTTGTTAGTGAGGTTTATGGAAAGTGGGAAACCATTTTCTAAATAAAATACTAATGACTAGAAGCCTAGCACATTCTTGGACATGGTATTGTATTTACCTTTAAGGTTTTCTTGGAATCAACAACCAAGATGTAAAAAGAACGTTGACGTATTCATGTGGACAATCCTTGTAATTTGGTGGGTAGAATTGGAACGCTATCCACCGCCTTTCTATCATGGGAAAAAGCAAGAGAAGAAAAACTGGTAACCAATCCAAGACGAAACAATCTTGTTAGTATCCCTCCGCCATTTCTTATTTTTCTTTCAAGAACCATCATTGTTCTTGTACAGGCTTTCTCTTTTACCTGTTCGCTTTGGAAGGGTTGACGGGTTATCTTGAGTCAGGTTGTTCCCCTTGAGGAAGGGAATGTAAAACCTAAAAGCTTTAACCACAAGTGCAAGACCCGTTACAACATGGATTGTAATGGCTTAGGACTATCCTATTAAAATCATCCTGTGAGGTGGTTATAGGGTAGTCCAATAATTTTTATAATCCGAAAAATAGAAAGGAGATTGGAGTTGGTATGGAAACTAACCAATTGTTGGAAGATACTGTTACCGTCTTATCGGTGGAAAATGAGAAATTAAAAAGAAAATACTTCTTTGCTACTAAGGAGAATCACCAGTTAAAGCAAGATTTAAAGAAAGCAATTGAAGAAATTGACAAACTGGAATTAGAATACCGAAGACTAACTAAGATGTTAGCACTATATGACAGGGGGAGAAAATAATTATGAACATGGAAGCACAATTAAAAGCAATGAACTCATTTATCAATTCACCAGTGGGAAGACAGATGAAATTAATGGCAGAACAAAATTTAAAATCTCAAAAGTCACTTATGGCACAAAAGGTACAAGAACTATCCAAGCTTAAAGAAATGGGAAATCCAACCATTACACTTGCTAGTAATGCAGGTGAAAAACGATTTGTAAAAGTGGATGGGATTGTAAGTTATTACACTGTTTCCCAAAACGGTAAAGTTTCTGATATTAAACCAGTAACCGCTAAGACATATGAAGGATTAGATGATTTATCCAAGGCTAACTTTAATTCTACTTTCAAAGCCGAAGCGATGGCTTTAGAATATGGAAGCTTTGACCAAAAGCCTTCAATGGATTACTATAACAAGGTTGTTGTAGCTAACGGAATGGACAGCCATCTCTTTGAATTAGAGTTGAATAGACCGAAAGTAGAACATGATATGGATTTCCATAAAGTTCCTGAAGTCTATAATGCTTATGATAGCTATGAGGACTATACAAAAGGAATCACTAAGGAAATGAAAGCATACCAACAAGCTACTTCAATCGAAGGTAGACAAGAACGGAAAGCAAAGATAGAGGAATTGGAAACAGAAATTAAATCACTGGAAAGAGAAGTTGGAATGTCTTCCAGTTATGTTCAATTTGAAGGAGGAAACGGAGAGTAAAATCCACTCCCTTTTTTTATTTGTCTTAAAACTAAGGAGGATATAACATGGAAAAACGTACCAAGAGTAAATTAGATGGATTAACCGATAAACAAAGAAGCTTTGCAATAGCCTATGCAGGAACGGGAGTTATAAAACAAGCTAGTGAACAAGTTGGTATTCATGTAAAGACAGGTGAAAAATACATGAAGAATGAACTGGTAAAAGCTTACATTCAGGAACTATCCACTGTTAACACCGAAGTTATGACAGGTTTACAAATGCAGGAAGAGTTATCCAAGATGATACTAAACGGTAAGGATGAAGTAGTAAATTATCAAACTGGTGAAATAGTAAAGGTTGCCATGCCTAACAGGGATAAAATAAAGGCTATTGAATTATTAGCCAAAATGACAGGTAACCTTCTAGCACCAGATAACCTTCATATCCATCTAACGGAGAAACCGAAGGAAATCATAGACCTAGAGAAAAGATGGGATTCCATAAACCGTAAAGAAGTCTATGCCCCAAGTGAAGAGGATTTAAATAACATCTTTGGAAGCGGTGAAGACAATGGAGAATAGTATCAGTAGTTATCGACTGGAAGATGATGGAACTATCATTATTGATTTACATGGTGAAATTTGGGATGGTGAGGAAGAAATATCCAGTGGGCAAATGGTTGGAAAATTTAAATATGCGGAACTACTTGCAGTTAACAAAGTGTATCACCGAATGAAGAAAAAGGAAAATCTTGCCTACGGGTTACATTCCAATCACTACCAAACTATGAAACTTCCAAAAGAATCCAATTGGGTTAAGGCAATAGAAAAATATCCAATAGGAAAAGTTATCCAGTTGAGAAAGGTTAAGTTTGAAATCTTTAAAGTAGAAGTCAATTTACCAGTGGAAGCCTTTGGAAAAGGTAAGGACATAACCAAAGTGGAGGATTTTTACATTGACGTTCATTTCAGGCTAGAAGGAACTAAAATAGACCCGTCAATTATACAAATCGTCTTATAAGCCCAAAGAGAAAAGGAGTTGTTCTAAAAATGTTTATTGATAGTTTTGAAGGATTACAGAATAGGAAACTTTACTTTATAACAGATGCTAATGGTACAGTACATTTACTGGATAACATTGTTAGTCGTGCATGGTTAAAAAAGAATCATCCGTTACATGTACAGCAAACTTCTTTCATATCTAAGTACATGCAATCACATACTAGGATTATTGATTGTACGGGATTGGGTTTAACAGGTAATGAAGAAAACAATTTAACACTGGAGGACTTCTAGGGGATAGCCTAAACGGGTTATTCTCTTTTTTGTCTAATTGCTTTACTAAAGAATAAAAACACTTTGAAGTAAAGAAAATATAGATATTAAATGAGGAAGTGATAAATTATGTCTTATTCTTGGTTCTATGTAGAGGATGAATTATTAATTAATATCTATAGAAAATCTGTTGAACAAAATTTAGATAAAGAATTTATTGAATTTGTATTTACTGAAATCAAAGGAAGAGATTTGGTTAGTGAAAAGCCAGTTCATCTTTTACGTATTAAGTAAACTCTAATTTAAATGGCTAACTCTTCCTCAACAACAAGGCTTTTGTTAAAAGTTCAATATCGCTTTGTAATAGTTTTTGGATGGATGGATTGTTACACTTGGAATAATCGTCTGTTAGTCTTTTTAGTTCCCGATAAAGTAACTCACTTTCAACCATTATTACTCCCCCCCTAAGCTAAGCATTATATCTATAAGTAATTATGAAATATTTTTAGACTAATTACTAGAATGTTTTTTGAAAATTAAGATTTCCTATAAGCACGACCTAACTAGGAGTGAGAAAAAGGGTTAAAAAAGCAAAAGAAGGAAGTCATAAAAATCTGATTAACGGTTAACTTAATATTTTCTTAATTAATAAACCAACAACCAATCCCGGTATAACAAATAGCATAGGAAGCCAAACAGGTCCGAATAAAACCCCAAATATCCTAAAACTTGATGAATAGATACATCCAACCGTTACAAAATAGGCTGAAAATACAAACGGAAGGAAAGCATACTTTTCTTTTCCCCCACCTGCGTCTTTAAACGCATCCCACATTGCGAAAAAATACAAACATGGATAAAACATTAACCATTGATAATCAACTTGTTCAATCGCTTTTTCAATATCCCTATGAAAACTTGAAATGATTGCTTCATTAAAATTCGCTTGTACATTAACTAGAAATTCTAAAAACAGAATAACAACACCTTTTACCACTTTTCCGTTTAAAAATTGTCCAAACCCTGGAAGTGCTATACTCCATAATAATTTTTCTTTTGCACTGTTCACATTATCCCGACTATCCTTTTATCAATTTAGTTTTTTCCATAGGGAGAATCATCATAATCTACTAATAGAAGTTTAGACTGCTTCATTTTTTCAACCGTTACTTTTTTGGTCAAGTGTTGAAGGTTGTATATTAAGCCATCCATTATCAATCATTAGAATATTAACTGGTAGGTAAACGCCCATAAAAAGCCTCCTAATATATAGCATTTAGAGTTAATATCTCCAAAATAAAAGGGAATTATATATTTTGTTTGCCTTATTCGGTAGGACGGGGAATACGGGGAAGGAATTTGAGTGAAAAAGAAAGGCTGGAATTAAGTTAAAACCTACCTTTTTATTTTGTAAGTTTATCCGAAGAAATTTTTAGACTAAAAAGGCTGTTTTTTATTTAGAGGATAAGGAAAGTAAACCATTATGATTATTAGGCAAGCGGTATTTGAATTTAGAAAAGAAAAACGGAATTGCTTTTTTGCTTAAACCGTTTTAGATGTCTTGGTTTATGAATTATCAGCTTTCTTTTACTGATTTCATTTGATACAAATTCAAATTCATACCTTTTATTGAATTGGTAAATAATATCCTAGAGGTGATAATGTGGAAGAGAATAAATTAAAACTCACATCTTCCGAAATAGGAACACTGTGGGGAGAATATGTGAACGGTACAATGACAGATGTAGTAAATAGATATATGGTTTCAATTATTGAGGACGAGTCAATTAAAGCCATTTTTGAGGATGCTATTAAGACGTTTGGAAAACAAAAGGAACAAATCGTAACTTTTATGGAGAACGAGGGGTTTCCAGTCCCAATTGGATTTACAGAATCAGACCTGTTTAAAGGTAAACCGAGATTGTTCACGGATATATTTTGCCTAAATTATTTACATATCATGACATTACATGGTTTGTTGGGGCACAGCACAGCATTTGCCGTATCAGTTAGAAAAGACTTAAGGGATTTTTACGATTCATGCGATAACGATGCGAAAAAGATGTATCATCAAACCATAGAGTTATTGCTTGAGAAAGGAAATTTTCAAAGAGACCCATTATTTTATCCTGCTAAGAATCCTGAATTTATTACTAGCCAAGATTTCACAGATGGGTTTTTTGGAAAAGGAAGGCGTTTAACTGCAACAGAAATTATCAGTATTTCTTTCAATCTTAAAAAGAGTATTATGGCTAAAACTCTTTCTATCGCATTCAGTCAGGTCACCCAAATAAAAGAAGTAAGAAAATTTTTAGAGGATTCCGAGAAAACGTCTGATGGACAAATACAAGCCCTTGCAAAAATCATGCACAAGGATAATTTGCCAGTTCCTAAGTCGTGGGAAACAGAAGTGACAACTTCAACAGATTCCCCTTTTTCCGATAAGTTAATGTTGTATCATATAGGTTTCTTGTTCCAAGCCGCACAGGCATATCATGGGACAGGTCTAGCATCAGCTATGAGAACAGACCTTGTGACCACTTTTGAGAGTACAATTCTACAAAATCTTATGGTAACAAAGAAATGGTTTGATTTGATGGTACAAAATAAATGGTTAGAACAACCCCCACTCGCCCCTAATAGAAAAGAAATTGCTAAAGAAGTGTAGCAAAAATTAGAAAGCTTATGACTTTGTAAACCGTTTGAATACAATATTATTGAAGCTAATATCCAAACTACAAAGACCACTTTTTAGATGTTTATTTCAAACTTGATGTAAGCAAAATAAATCATTCAGACATAATTATTCAAATAGGCTAGGTATCCTTAAAGGAGGTATCCTAGTCTTTTTTTTGTGTCTATCCTAATAATAGAGGTGGGAAACGGTTAAACTAAGGGATTACCGCAAACAGGAAATGAAATCAACTTGAGTTTGCCATAATCCTGCCTTATAATAGAAGGGTTAGAGATTGCGATAACAAACTCATGAAAACGCAATAACAGCAAGGAGTTGAACTAATAGATGAACGAAAAACAAAGATTAGATTCCCAAAAAGTAAATCCATCGGACAAAAAATCCGAAAAGGACTACAGCCAGTATTTCCAAGCAGTATATATGCCACCTTCCTTAAAAGATGCGAAAAAGCGCGGGAAAGAAGATGTTAAATACGAAGGCTTTTCAATTCCTGAGGAATTTAGAGGAATGGGTGAAGGTCGAAAATTTTATATTCGCACATATGGCTGTCAAATGAATGAACATGACACAGAAGTCATGGCGGGTATTTTTATGGCACTTGGCTATGAACCAACTGATGGTGTTGAGGATGCAAATGTCATCTTACTAAATACATGTGCAATTCGTGAAAATGCGGAAAACAAAGTATTCGGTGAACTTGGCCATCTTAAAACATTAAAAAAAGAAAGACCTGACTTATTATTAGGTGTTTGCGGCTGTATGTCACAGGAAGAGTCTGTTGTGAATCGAATCTTAAAGGTTCATCCATTCGTTGACATGATTTTCGGTACGCATAATATCCACCGATTACCAAACATTTTAAATGAAGCATATCTTTCAAAAGAAATGGTCATTGAAGTTTGGTCAAAAGAAGGGGACGTTATCGAAAATCTCCCTAAAGTCCGCAAAGGAAATATTAAGGGATGGGTCAACATTATGTATGGGTGTGATAAATTCTGTACGTACTGTATCGTTCCTTATACTCGCGGAAAAGAGCGAAGCCGCAGACCAGAAGAAATTATTCATGAGGTTCGTCAATTAGCAGCACAAGGATATAAAGAAATCACCCTTCTTGGTCAGAACGTAAATGCATATGGTAAAGACTTTGAAGATATGAAGTACGGATTAGGCGATTTAATGGATGAAATTCGTAAAATCGATATTCCGAGAATTCGCTTCACGACAAGTCATCCACGTGATTTTGATGATCACTTAATCGAAGTATTAGCAAAAGGTGGAAACCTTCTGGATCATATTCATTTACCAGTTCAATCAGGAAGTACGGATGTTCTCAAAATTATGGCACGAAAATATACTCGTGAACATTATTTAGAATTAGTACGTAAAATTAAAGAAGCAATGCCTAACGCATCATTAACAACTGATATTATTGTCGGCTTCCCGAATGAAACAGAAGAGCAATTTGAAGAAACTTTATCATTGTATCGTGAAGTAGAATTTGATAGCGCCTATACGTTTATCTATTCACCTCGTGAAGGTACACCAGCTGCAAAAATGGAGGATAATGTTCCGTTGGAAGTAAAAAAGGAACGTCTTCAACGTTTAAATGCTCTTGTAAATGAAACATCTGCAAAGAAATTAAAAGAATACGAAGGTAAGATTGTTAATGTTTTAGTTGAAGGGGAAAGTAAAAAAAATCCTGATGTTTTATCTGGCTATACGGAAAAAAGTAAGCTAGTTAACTTCAGAGCACCTAAATCTGCGATTGGGCAGATTGTAAAGGTGAAAATTACAAAAGCAAAAACATGGACGCTTAATGGAGAAATGATAGAAGAAGCGGTTGAGGTGAAATAAGATGACGACAATCTATACAAAAGATGATATTGTGGCAAAAGCTCGTGAACTTGCGCAAATGATTTCAGAATCAAAGGAAGTTGATTTTTTTAAACGTGCAGAGGCTCAAATCAATGAAAACCAAAAAGTACGTGAAATGATTGCCAGTATTAAAAGTCTTCAAAAGCAAGCAGTTAACTTCCAGCATTATAATAAATCTGAAGCCTTAAAAAAGGTTGAAGAAAAAATTGAAAAAATTCAAAATGAATTAGATGAAATACCGATTATCCAGGAATTTCAAGAATCACAAATAGAAGTAAACGAATTACTTCAACTTGTTTCTCATACAATTTCTAACAAAGTGACGAATGAGATTATCTCTTCAACTGGCGGCGATCTATTAGCTGGTGAAACGGGTTCTAAAGTTCGTAATTCTTCTGGAGGAAGTTGTTCATAACCTAGACTTATCACATTAGGAATACCACGAATAAGGCATTCGCCTAACGATGGCCCTTTTGAGTTTATGTTCAAGTATATTGCGAATCATATTAGTAAGGGATTGACATTAACTGTCAGTCCCTTATTTTATTTCTTTCGAATAAAAACATGACCATACCCTTTTTCAATCAAACATAAAATGCAACATTCGAGGGTGTAAATTTTTCATATTAAAGTAGCACCTTTTTTGAATTTTAGGCAAATATTTAGAATCCCAAGCATACAATGAACTATATCGTTTCATGAATTGGCGTAACTTGTCATCATTTTCGTTAATTAATTGGCACAATTGTAACTAGCCTAGCATAGGATTAAAAGGAAGATTTATTGAGGAGGGTATGGTCTAATGTCTGAATACAGAGAAATAATTACAAAAGCAGTTGTTGCGAAAGGACGTAAATTTTCACAATGTACACATACGATTTCACCATCGCAAAAACCTGCGAGCATTTTAGGTGGCTGGATTATTAACCATAATTATGATGCTCAAAAGAATGGGAATACTGTTGAAGTAGAAGGTACTTACGATATTAACGTTTGGTATTCCTACAATGAAAACACAAAAACTGAGGTTGTTACTGAGCGTGTAGAATATGTTGATGTCATCAAATTAAGATATAAAGACGATAACTTTCTTGATGATGAACATGAAGTCATCTGTAAAGCATTACAACAACCTAACTGCTTAGAAGTTACCATTTCTCCAAATGGAAATAAAATCATCGTTCAAGCAGAACGAGAGCATCTGGCTGAAGTGATTGGCGAAACAAAAGTTTGTGTACATGTAAACCCTGATGGTTATGATGACAATGATGAAGAATGGGAAGAATTAGAAGAGGAATTTGAAGATTTAAATCCAGAATTTTTAGTTGGCGATGTTGAAGAATAACTAGGAGGTTTAGTCCTCCTAGTTTTCTTTTTTTGTAGTCATAATAATATTATGCAAACTCGGGATAATGATTCCTATCATTCCCTCTCTCTAAATTCACAGAAATTTGTCGATTTATGATATAATGATATGTGATTTTTAAAGAACGTTACGTTAATAGTGGGGGATATACATGGCAACTTATACGCCGATGATACAGCAATATTTAAAGATTAAGGCAGAATATCAAGATGCCTTTTTATTTTTTCGTTTAGGAGATTTTTATGAAATGTTCTTTAATGATGCGATTCAAGCATCACAAGAACTCGAAATTACCTTAACAAGCAGAGATGGTGGGGGAGAAGAACGGATTCCAATGTGTGGAGTCCCGTATCATTCAGCACCGAATTATATAGAACAACTTATTTTAAAAGGTCATAAAGTAGCCATTTGTGAGCAAACAGAGGATCCAAAACAAGCAAAAGGTGTAGTGAGAAGAGAAGTTGTCCAGCTTATTACTCCTGGGACCGTTATGGATGGAAAAGGGATACATGATAAGGAAAATAATTTTATTGCATCATTAACAGCATTTGATTCACAAATTGGACTTGCTTTCAGTGATTTAACGACAGGGGAAAATCTTGTTGCAATTTGCTCTCATTTTGATGAAGCATTAAATGAGATTTATTCCGTTGGTGCCAAAGAAGTCGTTATTTCAACCGATTTACCTGATGAATGGAAAAAACAATTAATAGATCGTTGCCAAGCGACATTATCCTATGAACAAACAACAACCATTACACAGGAGATTTTGGAAGTCGTGAAAGACCTACACGATGAACGTCTGACTTCCACATTTGCTAGATTGCTAACATATCTGCAACGAACACAAAAACGTAGTCTTGATCATCTCCAACTTGTAAAAGTCTATTATTTACAAGATGCAATGAAAATCGATCTTTTTTCCAAACGGAATTTAGAACTAACAGAAACAATTCGCTCAAAAGGGAAGAAGGGTTCATTGCTTTGGCTTTTAGATGAAACAAAAACAGCGATGGGTGGCAGATTACTTAAACAATGGGTGGATAAACCACTTGTTGATCGCGAGAAAATTGAATCACGATTGGCAATGGTCGAAACCTTTATTGCTAACTTTTTTGAACGTGAAGATCTTCGTACTCTACTAAAAGAAGTATATGATTTAGAACGTCTTGCCGGAAGAGTAGCATTCGGAAATGTAAATGCGAGAGATCTAATCCAATTAAAAAAATCACTTCAACAAGTTCCAGCAATTGAAGAATTATTGCAAACACTGCAAAACGATGTGTATTTAACAAAACCACTCGACCCTTGTGAGGACTTAACACAGCTATTAGACGAAGCGATCGTTGATAATCCGCCGCTATCTGTAAAAGAAGGAAATATTATCAAGGATGGATTTCATGCAGGTCTTGATCAATATCGTGATGCAAGCCGTAATGGAAAAACGTGGATCGCCCAGCTTGAGCAGCAGGAGCGTCAACATACTGGGATAAAATCCCTGAAAATCGGCTATAATCGAGTGTTTGGTTATTATATCGAAGTCACGAGAGCAAATCTTCATTTATTGCCGGAAGGAAAATATGAGCGAAAGCAAACGTTGACGAATGCCGAGCGTTTTATTACACCGGAATTAAAAGAAAAAGAAGCTTTAATATTAGAAGCGGAAGAAAAGATTGTTGATCTTGAATATCAATTATTTCTAGAATTAAGAGAAAAGGTAAAAAACTTTATTCCTAGATTACAAATTTTAGCAAAACAAATCAGTGAGCTTGATGTGCTACAATGCTTTGCAACAGTAAGTGAAAACAGACATTATAGTAAGCCGCAATTTTCACAAAATGGTGAGCTTTTTCTAAAAAACGGCCGTCATCCAGTCGTGGAAAAAGTAATGGATTCACAAGAATATGTACCAAATGATTGTTATTTTAATCATGATCGTCAGATGCTTTTAATAACAGGTCCGAATATGTCAGGGAAAAGCACATATATGCGTCAAGTTGCCTTAACCGCGATTTTAGCGCAAATCGGTTGTTATGTACCGGCTACTGAAGCTGTTTTACCCATTTTTGATCAAATCTTTACAAGAATCGGGGCAGCAGATGATTTAATTTCTGGACAAAGTACGTTTATGGTTGAAATGCTTGAAGCAAAAAATGCAATCGCACATGCTACTTCACAAAGCTTAATCCTTTTCGATGAAATCGGTAGAGGAACGTCTACGTATGATGGGATGGCTTTAGCCCAAGCGATCATTGAATATATTCATGAACACATTGGTGCAAAAACATTATTTTCAACCCATTATCACGAGCTAACGATTCTGGAAGAGCAATTAACTTCATTAAGAAATATCCATGTAAAAGCAATTGAAGAGAATGGCAAGGTTGTCTTCCTACACAAAATTGAAGAAGGTGCTGCAGACAAAAGCTATGGTATTCATGTTGCGGAATTAGCTGACCTTCCAAAGTCGCTCATCAGCAGGGCGAAAGAAATTCTGTCAGAATTAGAAGCAGATAAAACCGATATGCCAAATCCTGTTGTCGTAAAGCAAGTCGTAAAAGAAGAAGTATTTTCCGATGCTCAGCTATCACTGTTTTCTGAAGAAGAGCCGAAAGCTAAGAAAGCATCAGCATTACCAAAAAATGTTCAAGCTGTTATCGAGCTGTTAAAAACAATGAACATCTTAGAAATGACGCCACTTGATGCAATGAATGAGCTATACAAGCTGCAAAAGAAAGTAAAGTAATTACATGGAGGTGAGAATTCTTGGGAAAGATTATTCGCCTAGATGAGCAACTTTCCAATAAAATTGCCGCTGGTGAGGTTGTTGAACGACCAGCATCAGTCGTAAAAGAACTACTTGAGAATGCGATTGATGCCAATAGTACGATTGTGGAGATTGAAATTGAAGAAGCAGGCTTAGGGAAAATTAGAATTTTAGATAATGGCGATGGAATCGAACAAGATGATTGCCTGAATGCCTTTCATCGTCATGCCACAAGTAAGATCAAGGATGAAAATGACTTATTCAGGATAAGAACCTTAGGTTTTAGAGGCGAGGCTCTCCCGAGTATTGCCTCCGTTTCTTTATTAGAAATGAAAACAAGCACAGGAAATGGCCCTGGTTCACACATTGTTCTTTCAGGCGGAAAAATGGAGAAGCATGAATCAACGGCTAGCCGTAAAGGAACGGATATCACCGTCAGCAATCTTTTTTTTAACACACCTGCTCGCTTAAAGTATATGAAAACCGTTCATACCGAGCTTGGTAATATAACTGATATTGTAAATAGAATCGCCTTATCACATCCTGAGGTCTCGATTCGTTTAGTTCATAATGGCAAAAAGCTCCTGCATACAAATGGGAATGGTGATGTTCGCCAAGTATTAGCTGCCATTTATGGTATCTCAATCGCAAAAAAAATGAAGAAGATATCGCTAGAATCATTAGATTTCGAAGTGGATGGCTATGTTGCACTTCCTGAGATCACAAGAGCGTCCCGAAATTATATTTCCACAATTATTAACGGTCGATTTATTAAAAACTATCCACTTGTAAAAGCGATCCAACAAGGCTATCACACATTGTTGCCGATTGGGCGTTATCCAATTGTGTTTTTAAATATAAAAATGGATCCAATCCTTGTGGATGTCAATGTGCATCCTTCAAAGCTCGAGGTAAGGCTAAGTAAAGAAGCAGAATTAAATGAGCTCATTACAAATGGAATCAAGGATGTCTTTCGACAACAACAGCTCATTCCATCTGTGGAAATTCCTAAGAAACAACGAGTAAAAATACTAGATGAACAACAGCAATTTTCATTTGACCATAGTCACAATGATGTGAAAAAGGAACAACAAGGATTTAACCAAAAGCCACAATATACGTTTGTAAAAGAAGAGTTTAACGAACCAACTCCTATTCTACAAACAGAAGAAACGAATGTGGAAATCGACAAATATGACTTTGATCCATTTTTAGGTAGAGAAAGTGATGTAAGTAGCCAGGAACAACCGTTAGGAGAAGAGAGTAAGGTAAATAATGATTGTTCGATTGAACATGATCATGAAGAATATGAAGTACAAGAAGTACAAGAAGTACAAGAAGTACAAGAAGTACAAGAAGTACATGAAGAACAAACAACAAAAGATCGGGTACCTCCACTCTACCCAATTGGACAAATGCACGGGACCTATATTTTAGCGCAAAATGAACAAGGACTGTTTATCATTGATCAACACGCAGCCCAAGAACGGATTAAATACGAATTTTATCGAGAAAAAGTTGGTCAAATCCATTCAGAAGTGCAAGAGATGTTAGTGCCGCTAACATTTGAATATTCAAATGATGAAGTGATGATTATTGAAGCACATCTGGATATCCTTGCGAGTGTTGGCATTTTCCTCGAACCATTTGGACGAAATAGTTATATCGTACGGTCACATCCGCAATGGTTTCCTAAAGGAGAAGAAACGAAAACGATTGAAGAAATGATTCAACAAGTTTTAGAAGAGAAACAAATCGATATCAAAAAACTCCGAGAAGAAGCAGCGATCATGATGAGTTGTAAGGCATCGATTAAAGCCAATCACCATTTGCGCAACGATGAAATCTTCGCCTTACTTGAGACATTAAGAAAAACAACAGACCCTTTTACATGTCCACATGGACGCCCGATCATTATTCATTACTCGACATATGAGATGGAGAAGATGTTTAAGCGGGTGATGTAATTACTTATAAGGTAAAACTCTTGATATATAAGGGTTTTACCTTGTTTTTTTGTTATTCTAACCACAAAACGACCACATTTATTGCTCCCTAAACGGTATAACATTATTTCAATATGAGAAAATCACAAGAGAGTCGTACAATGCGTAGGGCATTTTTTATTTCCCTTAACGATAAATGAGAATAGACAAGATGAATGAAGAAATGAATGAAGCAATACGGCAGAAGAAGTGCTCATATATTGAGTGCTTTTTATTTTTGAGGTAAGCATAATGCAGACTGGTGATAAAAATGGTACATGTGAGTGCTGTGATAAGGAAGTCCAATACAATACTGTGGATATTTTAGTGGTTGGATCTGTGAGAATTGTTGGGAAAGAATCGCAGAGAGTGTGCATAAGTGGCGAGTAATTTATACAGCATTTGTAGATACAACACGTTATAAATAGTTATGAATACAGATAAATAAACGTTTATGGATATGTTTAACGAGTGGACAACATTCCTTATTGCTTAAAGGTATGAATAACGTAGTCGGACAAGGTAATGATAAGAAAAAAATGGAATTTCCTTGGGAGACGATTATGCAAAAACAAAACATAAGTGCACTTCAACTCTTTTATATCATATTCGGATTCGAGTTAGGAACAACAATGATTATTGGGATAGGTGCAGAAGCTAAGCAGGATGCATGGTTAGTTATTTTAATTAGTATGTTGACCGGCATGATATTAATGGGTGTTTATACGCAATTATCTGTTTATTACCCGGATGATACTTTAGTTCAGATGATACCTAAAATTATTGGAAAATATTTATCTTATCCCTTAATTATAATTTATATATTACATTTCATTTATTCTGCGGCAAGAGCCTGTCGTGATTTTGGGGTTCTGATCGTCTCAACAATCTTAGTTGATACCCCCTTAGTAGTTATTATCGGAAGTTTTATGGTGTTAATGATGTATTGTCTTCGGGGTGGACTTGAAACTTTTGGTAGAATGGGAGAAGTGATTTTACCAATTTATATTTTAGCAACTGTGGTGGTTTGGTTTTTAATTTTTAGTACAGGTCAATTCAATATTAAGAATTTAACGCCCGTTTTAGGATATGGTTTAAAACCAATATTGAAAGAAGTATTTCCAGTTACAATAAACTTTCCATTTGGAGAAGCTTTTATCATTATGATGTTTTTTCCTTTTTTAAATAATAGAAAAAATGTCAGAAAAGTAGGCATGGCGGTAATTTTAATTACGGGGTTATTGCTAACAGCTAATATCGTTATAACTTTATCTGTATTAGGTCCTGGAATTTACAAAAAGGATTTATTTCCTCTTCTTACTGCAACTCGGTTAGTGTCAATTGCTGATTTCCTGGAACGTTTTGATGCTTTGATTATATTAATGATGGTAGTAGGAGTATTTTTTAAGATTGGTGGCTGGGCATTCGGAGCTGCAGTTGCAATCTCACAATTATTAAAGATAAATGATATGAAATCGGTTTTACTCGCTCTGGGGACCATTATAACTCCTTTATCATTATTAATTGCATCAAATTTTACTAGGCATCTAGAATTAGGACTGGAATATTTTGTTCCTTATTTCCATGTTCCTTTACAAATTATTTTCCCGATAATATTACTTTTCATTGCATTTATACGTAAAAAATTAAACTTAGATAATTATTCTGATTGAAATTCTATTGTTGTGGAGCTGCATACTTTGCAAAGTATTATTATTTTTTAATTTTGAAGAAAAATACAATAAAGTAATTTTTAAATGTTTAAGAAATGAATAGAATTTTGATATCGATGACAATATAAATTGTGAATCGATATTTGGAGGTAGTACGATGACTGATAATGATCAAAACATTAACAATGCATATGAAGACAAAACGAAGATATTTAAGAATGGAGCTCAATCTGCCACTTATTATGTACAGAACGCCATTGAAAATGTTAAAGAAACGACTCAAGATTCAACACAAAACTTGGTGAATAATGAAATGAAAAAAGAGCATCCGAATTAATCTATTTCTCTTTTTTAAATTTTTAAAACGACACAATTCAATAAGTCCTCAATGAGGGCTTTTTATTTTGCCTTTAAAGAGGTGAACAAAAATGTTAAAAGGGGGAGGAGTGAGCAATGTTACAAACTGTGGAGGTTCAACAGGAAATGAACTCATGGGGCTGAATTAAAAACTGACGTGAAGAATTTAGAGCAACGGGTTGCTACTCTTGAAAGAACTTCACATCTGAATGATCATCAGATTATGAATATGAATGAGAAGCTAAATAAAATTGATGATAAAATAACTTCGATAAAAACCACCATCACTGGTGCCATCATAATAGCGATTTGCACCGGAATCATTAAAGGCGCAATCGCTATTTTTTATGCAGTTTTTCAACGATAAATGAGGAACGTTTTTTATGTAAAGTAATAGATACATTCTATTAGTCTTTTATTCTATAATTAAATAAATATTGGAAATTGAGATAATAAGGGAGACAATTATTGAATTTACAAGGGGATTGTCTAGAAGAGATAAAAAACAGCAAGAAAGAAGTAAAAATAATATTAACAAAAGGAATTCCTATACAAGGAACATTTGAAGGACACGATAAATACTCAATTATTATTAAAGTTAATGGGAAACAGCAGACTGTTAGATAAGATAGGCAGACACACGTTTGTCTTTTTTGAATTGTTAGGGATTTTGTTTGAATCTAAAAGAACGAATTGAACATTGCTTGAAGTGAAACCAGCAGGGTTAACCCTGCTTTAGATCTTAAGGAAAGTTTTTTTATTCTGTGGTTACACAGTAAATGATTTATCGGATGTTAAAAAACTAAAAAAAGCAAAAGAGCATTTTCTTCACATTACTATTTTCTTAAATTAAACAAAATGAAAGAAGGCTGTCTCATTAAAAGTCACAATTTGCGACCTTTTGAAACCACCTCCTATCAGTCTCTAATAATTATAGTACATTAACAATTGAACTGGATTCCATTATTACTATTGATTTCTTTCATATCACATTGGTTTATCACCGATGGTATCCTTTTTTATTTGTAGTTTCTGAATTTACTATACTTATCTGCAATAAAAAATTAATGGTTAAGTAGACTAATCTCTAAACTAGGGCATAGTACTATTTCTTTATTCCGCAATCGGACCAGATTAACAATTGCTAAAATGCCGGCAAACTGAAATGATTAAGTTAAGCAAAAGAGACATTTTTTGAAATTACTTAATAGGAGAGAATTAGAATTGTTATATTATGTAATTGATGCATTTACAGAAACAAAATTTGGCGGGAATCCAGCAGGCGTAGTAATCCATGAAAATTTAGACGAAGAGTTTATGCAGAAATTTGCTGCAGAAGTTCGCTTTTCAGAAACAGCATTTATCAAAAAAATAGACAATAAAAATTTTGAAATAAAGTTTTTCACACCAACTTCACAGGTTGGACTTTGTGGACATGCTACCATTGCATCCTTCAAGGCCCTATTGGACAGCTATGCAGTTGAAGATAATAATACATATTTTATGAAAACACTTGCTGGTACACTTTCTGTTGAGCTGAATCAATCATTTATAATGATGGAGCAAGCTGAACCAAAGCTAGGAAAAATATTTGATGATTATGATTATTTATCTGACCTTTTTAAAATTGATAAAAGCCAAATAGGAAATATAAACTTCAATCTAGTTCCTCAAGCTGCAAGCACTGGTCTTTGGGATATCATGCTTCCAATAAAAACGAAGGATGCTTTGTATGCTCTAAATCCTGATTTTAAAGTACTTGCTGAATATACAAGGAATAATTTAGTGGGAGGAGTCCATGCATTTACACTTGACACAAAAGAAGGAATAGCAGAGAGTAGAAACTTTTGCCCACTCTATGGTATTGATGAGGAAGCCGCGACAGGTACTTCGAATGGGGCCTTAACATATTATCTTTTTAATTACCACGTATTAAATAAATTTAATCAAGAGTACTCTTTCCTTCAAGGGTATAGTATGGGCAGACCTTCTTCTATCATTACAAAATTAATTAATAAAAATAATCCAAGAGTTATGGTAGGCGGAAAAGCAATTATATTAACAAAAGGTGAGCTATACTAAGCTTCATCTTCATATACCTGATAACAGAATCCGGTATTCCAGCATAGGGCGCGATTCCTTAATCCAAACGATTCGCACTTTTCTACTTCAAGTATCGGTAAAGGTTGAATGAAATTAAAGGGGAATTTATACAATCTAACGAAATATACAGTAATGTCCAAAACAACAGGAGGAATTTTGTGAGGAATATGTACATATTTTTAACTTTATTCTTTTTTATAGTTATTACCGGTTGTGATTCAACCAAGGTTGATAATAAAAGCAGTTCCATAAATTTACCTAAAGATATTCCAAGTTTTGTAACGGAAAAAGACTTTGAAAAAGTAGATTGGGATAGAACAGTTACCGAATTTGACACAGGTACACGAAGTGATATGGTTGGAAACAAAAATAAACTTGGCATAATAGGACCAGAATTAAAACCAAATGAAGTGGAAAAGTGGTTGTGGCACTTTTGGGGGATTGATAAAGGGGAGATGACAGTCGTTGGTTATAACCAAAGCACTTCCAATATACATCCAGTTTTAAGTGATGGAGTATGGGCTAGGAATGGTGTCGGTGGTAAAGTTAACGGAGCTGATGGAAGTATGCCTTCGAATGTCGTACTACCAGAAGCAGGGAAATGGGCACTTTTGGTTTATATTGATGGTAAATTATTTGATACTTTGGTAATGGAAATAAGAGATTAATAAGTATCAATATCCTTTCTTTAAAAAGAAAACATAAATGATCTTTCAAAATACCAGCTAAATAGGAACTTCTTGCTTATTCAAGAAAAGGTCACGTTTTTTTAGGAACTGGTCTTTTTCGTTATTGGGCCAAGTCTAATTTGATAAAAGATTGCATCCCCCTCACTTTTTTATACTACTCATCAAGCTTACTTGAGCATGTACGAACATTGCTTTATCAACGATATATAAATACTTCTTAAAATAAAGGGTAACATAAAACAAGAGTATTGTAGTCATGAATCTCAAAGAAAAAACGTTTGGAAGGAAGGGACAAAATTGCAGGAAATAACACTTTTTATTAAAGAAGCAACAAAAGAGCAACCGATTCAAACTTTAGAAACTATTCTTATGCAAATGAATGGCATTGATAGAGCTTTGGTGGATATCGATGATGGTGAAGTAAAGATTATATACGACGAAACTCAGGTTGGTCATGAAAAAATCAAAAATAGGATTCAACAACATGGTTTACATCTTCTTGAATAATCATTTATTCTAAGTATTTAGCAGATCTATATTTATTGCCAATTGTTCTAATAGATTGAACTGAAATGCAATGCAATCTGGTTTCAATTCGGGAAATAAAAGAGATTAGGTTGCCTAGATATAAAATTAAGTTTTCTCATTTATAAAAGAGGCTTAGGGTTTTAAAAAATGATAAATTATAATAAAAGTTTGATCGAAATCCTGTATTGATTTATACAGGATTTTTGTGTTTTATTCCTTATATACCAACAATATTATTTAATAATCTGGCCAGATTGTTGAACAACCCCTTTAAATGAAGCTAAAACTACATCATTTTATTTTAATTTAAGTTTTTTATTAGCTGTTTTAGGTTCATTATCATTTAACAAATAAAACCTAAATTACAGAGTTTTTTATACTATCGAATGAGATTTTGTACCTTCAATAAACATACAACCATACCCCCGATTTGCCTGCCTAATCTCAACCCTTCATCATTATCTACTTTAAAATGTACGCCAGCGTACAAGCGTGATATTGCGCATTCTTCCATTGTGTTTTTTATTTCTGATGCTTCTGGTGGAAAGAAATAACTTAATACCGATTCTGCACATCCTGCAACAGTGGCGTGTGAAGAAGGGTAGGATGGAAAACGCGGTGTAGTTAACACAGTAGATAGGTTTCTGCCATATTGATTTGGACGTGCCACATCCCAAAGATATTTAAAATACCACGACATAACAAAGGCATCATTAACAGCAGCGTGAAAATATCCGAGTGCTCTGGCAATATGCGGTGATCCTAGTCTATATTTTTTGGCTAAACTGAAAATCATAGGAGTCATATTCTGAGTTGCTTCGACCGTCCCCCAGTATTGTGCGATGTGTATTTGTTGAGGCTTTATGGATGATAATGTTTGTTCTACAATAGTTAACTCTTTTCCCCAATCAACCTCAATAGGATTTTTAATTTGCCAATTAATACGCTGCCGAAAGGGATCTAGGAATTCATTGTTTCTTTGTCTAATAATAAAAAACATTGGAAAATACGCTGGCGCTGGATAAGCTTTTGGTGGGGTTTGCTCTCCTTGGTAAGGATATTCTGACCATCTTCTGTATCTTGTTCTCATTAAATCTAGCCCCTTATATTTTTTCTACTTATTCTTTATGAGTAAGAGTAATAAAATATAATAATATATGTTGTGGTTTATTATTAGATTGGTATTCGAAAGGGGCTTTTTAAATTCTCGATTTCGTAAAAAATGAAAAATTGATAGTCAGCCGCTAGAAATATCTGGATGACTTAATAATACGAACTGGTGTTTTTTTATTCAATAAGACAACATAAATTATCTTATACAATTGGGCGCTATCCTGGAATAAGCGCTTATTTTTTATTTTAGGGCCATTTAGTTTAAAAATAAAAAGCTGTGTTATTCAATTTGTATATATTCAGTATTATTTGATCTTTTGGGATATCTTTAATTACAAACTCTTTAATATCATGTATATTTGCCATACTAGAACCCTAATAAAAAAGTGAGGTTTTTAATATGTCATTAAAAAATCAATGGTGATATCCTAATGGTGGTACTATCGTGGTTGTCATTACCCATTCTAGGTATTCGTAATAAGATTTTTTCCTGCAACACTCATAATTGTTGTTATAGAAGTAATTCATGCGTGAACTGGAAAAAAACGTAAATGGTGGGTTTTTTACAATAAGCCAAACTCCTTTTTATTTGGTGAATTACCTTTTAATTCTGGTCCGTTTATTTTTATCTCATTGTGGACTCTTAAGATAGCATACGGTAATTTTAAAAAGTTTATTTTTATCAATGCATTAGTAGATGCTTTCTTTGCATTTCCATACTCAATGTTAGCGAAAAAAGTAAAATATTATACCCTAGTTCGTTTTAATAATTTCCAATTTTTCCTTTATTTCTTTTCAAAGGCATTTTTATTATATTGGTTCCAATATCTTTTCGAGAATAGAAATAACGTTTTAATTAAAAAGCATTGAATAATAATCTTCACTTGGAAATTACTTTTTTAATGCAGAAAAGAACTTTTTATGATGATTTGTATGAAGGCCCCTTAGAGCTTTCTTAAATACCCTGATAAAAGAAGATAATCAATAATTTTCTTTTCAATCAGTTATAAAACAGAGTATTGCTCAATTTAAGGGCGCATTTCTATAATAAGAGATGTGCTTTTTTCATTTAACAAAGAACCAAAATTGAATTCAAATCCGATTTGATTGAAAAGGTTTCACATAAACAATAGGGAAGGATAGTTGAACTTAGGAACAACAATTGGTGCGGCTGTAGGTGGATTATTTATTTCAGAATTAGGTTCACCATACGTCGTATTTGTGGGATTTTTATCGTTGCTATTAAGTGAGTATCTATTTTACTAAGGAACTACATGTATAGTGGACAAAAAATCTTTTAGATAATAAATTAATTTAACATACTTTAGAGTTTGTTAATCAAAAGCAGATATATGAAGCGTCCAAAAGCTCAAATTCATCTTTTGATGATTCTTCCATCCGAATCAAGCTTTCACTTTTCAAAGAATATGATTGGGATAGCGAAGTTTGCGTGTCTATACATTTAAAAAGAGTATTCAGAATGGAAAGAAAAGCGTGTGGGGATAGGCGAGATATAAAATAGGATAAAATGACAGAATCCAGAAACCGAATGTGTTGAAGTAGTTAATCCTTTCATGCGTCGTTCTACGATACGTGGGCAAAAAGAAAAACAAAAAGAAAAACAACAACAAAAAGAAAAAGCTTTTAACCCAAGTATAGAGAATAATCAAGAAGTAGAGGGTCAATCACATATACAAAAAACAATCGATGTGAAAGTAGTAGTTGTTCCCTTTTGGAATGTCCAACCGTAACTGAATTTAGAAATCAAACGTTTCTTACACATTGTGAGGAACGTTTTTTATTTTGAAAATGAGTACATCAACCAAATCTTTTTTTGCTTAACAGGAGATTAATAGTAACACAGAATAGTGTTGTCACAAAATGTTCACATTTCAATCCGCTACTTTTCGTCTCATTTTCCCTATATAGTCCATGAAAAGAATTTTCTAAGATGAAAGGATAGTGGTTGAAAATGGCAAAATATCGTATGGTGCGTACTGATTTTTGGAAGAATCCGATTGCTTTAGAAGAGATGACCCCTGAGGATAAGTATTTTTACCTTTATCTTCTTACAAATTCAAATACAACTCAAATTGGAATCTATCGAATGACGAAGAAACAAATGGCATTTGATTTGGGGTATTCGATTGAGACTGTTCAATCATTAATGGAACGATTCATTGAACATCACAAACTGATTCGTTACAATCCGATCACAAGAGAACTCGCGATTAAAAACTGGGGGAAAGATAACCTGCAGAAGGGCGGGAAGCCTGTTATGGATTGTATGAAAACGGAATTAAAAGATGTCGAGGATACTTCGCTTATTTCATACGTTGCCGAAGCCATTACGAAAGAGGAAATTCGCAGTCTATATGAATCTTTTTGTAAACATGATGTAGAGAAGGAAATTAGCCATCAAGCTGATGATGATACATATCCAGATAATGAGAGTGATGAAGTTGACGATCCTTTTATACCTGGTGATAAGGTACTTAGACAACAACCAAGTGTAGAGAACAATCTAGAAATAGAGGATCAAACACAAGATGTGAAAGAAATTGTTGAGTTTTGGGATCACAATGGATTTGGTCTTTCAAACATGAATGGCAAACAGCAGCTGTTATCCTGGTTAGAGAATTCTAGCTTTTTACAGCCAAAAGAAGTCATCTTAAAAGCGATGGCGATTGCCTGTGCGAATAACAAGCGAAAGCTTAATTATGTCGTGGGGATTCTGAAAAACTGGGAAAATGAATCATTACTGACAGCCCGCGAAATTGACTCTTATCATGAGAACCAAAAGTCCGTTCCTAAGAATAAGCATTCAACCGAATCATTTCCTGCTGGAAGAGCAATTCCAGATGAAGTTAACCTTGATCTATCAGCAGGTGAGGATTGGTGAGTATTGCCGAAAAAGCGTTCCTTGGTACCTTGATGAAGGCAGAGTACCTGCTCAAGGATACCGTTATACAACCCCAGCATCTGGAAGGAACAAGGCATAAAGAATTAATGCGAAGAATGGTGGAAAGCTCGTTCTCGATCTTTGTAAGGAACGGGAAAAGAAAATCATTTTAAGAGTTGCAGCTGTGAATGATTGGGAAATCACGAAAGTCATTACTGAATTGGATAACATTAACCAAATGAAGATGGATGATCATATGTCCATACAACAAGCATTGTCAGCTATCTATGAGGCACCCTGGGAAGATCAAACAATCTTAAAAAGTGCAACAACAGGTATCAAAAAGCTCGACGAAGTGACAGGAGGTTTTCAGGATGGGGAAGTGACAATCCTAGCCGCAAGACCATAGATGGGAAAAACCGACGTCATGCTTCATTTTGCAAAGGTGTCCGGTTGGGCTGGATATTTGCCGCTCGTCTTTTCCTTGGAAATGCCTGAAAAGCTGATCACCAAACGATTAATTGCTTCGACAGGGGGCTATAACCGTAGAAAAATGCGGGACCCGAAAAGAATGCTAAATAAATCAACAGAATAAATGGTCGGATGTGATTGATGATCTCAATGAAACGCATATGCAAATTTTTGATGTGCTGAACAAACGGTTGCTGAGATGAGAGCAAAAACGCGAAAATTGATGAATCAATTTCCAAACAAAAAACCAATTCTTTATATCGATTACTTAACACTCATCCGTTCTGGTGAGCTTTACGGAGGGAATTCCCATTTACAGGTTACTGAAATATCGAAATCTCTCAATACGATGGCAAAGGATTTTCATTGTCCAGTCAATGTTTTGTGCAGCTAAATCGATCGGTGGAATCAAGAGCCAATAAACGGCCGATGATGTCAGATATCCGAGAATCAGGCAGTGTTGAACAGGACGCCGATGACATTTTGTTCTTGTATCGTGAAGCGTATTATGACAAGGACTCTCAGAATCAAACACTAGAAATCATTGTTTTGAAATTCCGAAATGGTCTAGATGGAACCATCGCAGTGAATCACAACGAGTATACAGGAAAGATTGAGGAGCAACAAAGACTTATCCTTGAATAACCTAAAAAACAATGACCCAAGGTGAAAAAAATTCTCATATCGAGGTGTTATCACATGATTGTGAAAGACTTTATCTGGACTCTATACGATTTGAAGAATCATCATTGGCCCTTTTGCATTCACCATTTACTAGAAGAGTGGGAAATTTCATTGGACGACAACATATCCAATATAGACCTTGATCAAGCAGTTCAGCAGAATTTCAGAGAATGACAGCTAAAATAAATTGAGTCACAATTATCCAACTATAGATGGTGAGCACCATATCATAAATTTTATCTTTAAAAAAACACATAAAAAAAGTCTTCAGCTAAGAACTCCTTATTATGTGGATAATCCCTGGTTCAATTACAAAATGAAGAAGGATTTAAGCATGTTTTTTTCTACCACAATCAATACATTTTTCAGTGAAATAATCGTATTTATGATATCTGCGAAAAAAGCATACAATAGATTTTAGTACTTTCATGATGTGAATTTACTCCTTACATTGTGTTATGTAGATAATCATACATAAAATACATGATAGCTCCATTACAAAAATATTAAGAAATAAGACAATATAATTAAATCATAATAACATACAACAAAAGTAACCACATCTCCTGTTCAGTTGTTAAGTGAAATGAATGAGGGGGCTGAACTCATGCTCAGGTTTTATAGTTTTGGTTCATGTGAAAACACATATAAATCGCATCTATAAGGAATTAAATTTCCTGGGTAAGCGCGTAAACTGACCTTTTTCTGCAGTAAAGGAAAGAATTCGAGTCTAAGTTATTACTTCTATTAAAATGTTAATTAAATTTTTATTATTGATATGTCGTTTCAATGATGAAAGACTATTTATTCGATTTTTAAACAAACGTTTAATTAAGTATGATAATCATGTCGGGAGGGAATTGATAAAATAGTTCACTATTCTGAAGATTTTTATTTTTATATTCATTACTATAGAAATAAAATAATATTTATTAATAAAAATAAAAGAAGAAATTAAAGGCTTTAATTTTCAACATAAACTCTAATTTTATCTACTAACTATAAAAATAAAGAATTATATTAATAATCCGCAAGATTTTTCTAAATTTTTTTACTTTTCCTCATCATATTCTCACAAAAATTTGACTATGTTACTATCGTATAGGTTTTGGAAGAATTGATATGTACATCAGTGAATTTAATTATCAAGTCAAATCATCATTTTCAAAATCAAATATGAAAGCTTATGAGGTGTACAAAGATGAAAGCAATTGATCATGTTCAAAGTGAAAACATGAATCTATTATTGGAAATATATAATCTAAAAACAACTGTAAACGAATTGTATTCGAAAAAAGGTCCAGTTAATAGAGATTATATTAATTATTCAATTAAGTTAGATTTGTTGATAAAAAAATATATAGATGAGAAAATCACAATATTAAACGATGATCTGAATGAGATGCGAAATCAAAATAAGTTTTCAGCATCATAAATCAGCTGTTGATGGGTGATATTTAATAGAAGGATTGTATATTGGTTCAAGTTAATTAAAAACACTTTTTTAATTTAGTTTAGGTGTCCTGAAAATAAAGGAATTTTTCTGCCCTCCTTCCTAAATAATAAATTCATCTATGTTAATAAAGAGTATAATAAGAATCGATACTTATGGAACAGGAGTGCAGACAGATGGATAAACAAAATAGCAAATACAGATGGGTTGTTTTTGCCACAGTATTGTTCACATATTTTATTATTGTAAGCCAAAGAACTGCACCGGGATTAATTTCTGACCAATTGATGAAAGATTTCAACGTTACTGCAGCAACTATTGGTTTATTAACAAGTATACAATTTTTTGCATATGCAGGTTTGCAAGTTCCGATCGGAATTTTGTCTGATCGTTATGGTCCAAATTTCTTTCTTATTGTAGGCACATTCCTTACTGGTTTAGGTACAATAATTTATAGTCTTGCACCTAATGAGTCCTTTCTCCTTTTTGCAAGATTAATAGTCGGAACAGGTGATGCGACGATTTGGGTGAATTTAGTTTTAATTTTAAGCCAATGGTTTAAAGGAAATGAATTTATTAAATTACTCGGTATGGCCGGAATGACTGGTAGTCTTGGGTTTTTATTGGCAACTGTACCTTTTTCTTTATGGATTGCGATAACGGGGTGGAGAGCGTCCTTTTTTACGACTGGAATTATTTTATGCCTGTGTGGAATTCTTCTTTATTTTGTACTTGTTAAAAATACAAAACGGATGATAAAAAACAGTTCTGTTACGAATTCATCTTCTAATAAGATGGAGAAAAATCGCGAAAAACCGATGATAATATTAAAAAGAATTTTTTCTAATCGTCAAGCATGGGCAGCGTTTTTCTGTCACTTTGGCGCAGTTGGTACGTATGTAGGATTCATCGGTTCATGGGCAGTACCATATGGAATGCATGTATATGATATGTCACTTTCCGTTGCAAGCCAATTTATCATGATTGGTCTCATTGGAGCAATCATTGGTGCTCCTTTAACTAGTTGGATTTCAAGTCGCTTACATTCAATCAAAAAACCGTATATTTTTGTTCATTTGCTAATTTTAATAAGTTGGACTGCTTTTCTTTTATTTAGCGGGAAACCACCATTTTTTATTCTTATTTTTCTTTTTTTATTGATTGGATATGGAAATGGAGCGAGTGCCTTAACATTTGCATTTGTACGTAAGTCATTTGATATAAAAGAGGTCGGTGTTGCCTCGGGGTTTGCGAATATGGGAGGTTTTTTAAGTGCTGTTCTTTTACCGATCATTTTTGGAAAAGTATTGGACCATTTTCAATCTGCAGAAAGCAGTGTTGGTTATCTATACGGTTTTATTATTCCAGTGATCTTTTCAGTCATTGGTCTAATTGGAGGAGTTCTAATAAAAGAACAGTCAAAGGAAGAAACTCATGCAAAAAAATTAACAGTAAGAAGCCACCCTTAGCTGCTGCTAGCTTTATTTGGGTGGTTTTTTGTTTCATTTAATTATTGACATGTTGAATGTCTATGCTTATTTCTAAATGAATTGTGATAAATTCAAGTATTTATCAAGGTTTATATCCTTATGAACCCATTTCAGGTAACTGAATACAATGGGAAAAAAGGAAAGGAACATCAATATGCTTGAACTTTTAATTTATATGATGATTGGTATTGTGTATTCAGTCTATAAAGTGAAAGAGTTAAAGCGTCATGAGATCATCCTTACAACGTTAATATGGCCCTATGATTTGTTAATTAATTATATTAGGCTTATCGACCGAGTGAAAAATCAAAGAGACAAACTCTAGTCCTCAGCTGAGGGCTTTTTATTTTGCTGGATTCATTCCACAATTTAATTGTTTTAAAAATAAGTCTAGCTATAGAAGGGGTGAATATAAGATATAAGAGATGATTTGAAAAAAAGAGAGATATAGAGGAGGCATTAATTTGGATATTCCAAGCATTGTTCGTTTTACACTTCTAATTGTTGCTGTTGTGAATACTGTGTTAAATACATTGGGCTATCAAACAATTCCTGAGGATAAAGTTAATGATGTTATCACGATCTTATCTGGATATTATTTTCTATATGCTGGTTGGAAAAATAATTATCTGTCAAAAAAAGGAGTAAGGCAAAAGGAATTATTACATGCAAATAAACTAAAGTAAGGTGTATTAATTTCCGATAAATATATTATGTAAACTTAAATTTGTTAGAAGGTAAAATGTTTACAATTGTATAAAAAAGGGTACAATATTCTGGTGTTCACGATGTTCACATGGTAAGATGATGAACGTAGTATTTATCTGGTGTGAAAGAGTGATTGTATTTGAAAAAAAGGAAACTCGTCGTCATCATTGGTCCAACAGCAGTTGGGAAAACGAAACTTAGTATTGATTTAGCACATCGACTAAATGGAGAAATAATTAGTGGTGACTCAATGCAGATTTACAAAGGAATGGACATCGGTACAGCGAAAATAACCGAAGCTGAAATGGAAGGGATTAAGCATCACTTACTTGATATTAAAAATCCTGATGAAGACTTTTCTGTCGCTGAATTTCAACATAGAGTCCGACCCTTAATTGATGAAATTAGCAATCAGTCTAAGACACCTATGATTGTTGGAGGAACTGGATTATATATCCAATCTGTATTATATAATTATCAATTTACAGAGAATCCATCTGATCCTGAATTTAGATCTAATATGGAATTGGTGTTAAAAGAAAAGGGTGAACATGCAATACATGAAATGCTTGAGAAAATCGATCCTGAATCGGCAAGTAAAATTCATCCAAACAATAGTAGAAGAGTGATTCGTGCGCTTGAGGTTTTTCATTGTACGAATAAACCGATGTCTGAATACATAAGCAGCCAGGAACAAGAATTACTTTATGATGTAGCTTTAGTTGGATTAACGATGGATCGTGACATACTCTATGAACGTATAAACAAAAGAGTGGACATTATGGTAGCGCAAGGACTGTTCGAAGAAGTTAAGTGGTTATACGATAAAGGAATTCGCAACACACAATCAATTCAAGCAATAGGCTACAAAGAGATCTATGACTATTTTGATGGAAAGATCACATTTGATGATGCCATAAATCAGCTGAAGCAAAATTCACGAAGATATGCGAAACGTCAATTAACATGGTTCCGCAATAAAATGGATGTTAATTGGTTTGATATGACGCCACCAATTAACTATAATAATATGGTTGATGAAATATTTACATACATTGCAGGAAAGCTTTAGTTTTAAGCGAATTATATAGGTATAGAGAAAAGAGGAGGACGAAACATGAAACAATCAATCAACATTCAAGATCAATTTTTAAACCAATTACGCAAGGATGGTACATTTGTCACTGTGTTTCTATTAAATGGATTTCAATTAAGAGGACTTGTGAAGGGCTTCGATAATTTCACAGTTCTTTTAGAAACGGAAGGTAAGCAACAGCTAATATATAAGCATGCAATTTCAACTTTTTCCCCGCAGAAAAATATCCAATTGGAATTAGAATAGTTTACATTCAAAGTTAAAACGGAGCTGATCTTCTATCAGCTCCGTTTGTTTTTTAGTTTTTATCTTCAAACGGTTGTAATTTTTTAAGAAATGAATATAAATAAAGGAATGAATATTTCTTGGGAAAGCGCAAATATCAACAGTTTTCAAGTGTTTTCGTCAATAATTTGTAAAAACATGTAGAGTTGTACAAGATGAATGTTCATTTTTAGGCTTATAATGATGCAATCATTTTAAGCCTACATATCAATAGTCAGAGATTTGGGGTGAACATCTATGGAAAGAGATCAAGCTGTCACATATAAAACAAATGGACAGATTAATATCATCTTAAATAATCAATCTAAGGAAAAATTCGATGAAAAAGATAAGGCCTCTTCCTTTGATTTGAAAATTCCAAAAGTGGAAGGAAAACATATCATTCTAAAAGAAATTGAGAACGAAATGAGCTCGCTAGTAGGAATGAATGAAATGAAACGAATGATAAAGGAGATCTATGCTTGGATATTTATCAATAAAAAACGTGAAGAACAAGGGTTAAAGGTAGGGAAACAAGCTCTTCATATGATGTTTAAGGGCAATCCAGGTACAGGAAAAACAACAGTTGCTCGATTAGTTGGAAAGTTGTTTTTTCAAATGAATGTATTATCGAAAGGCCATCTTATTGAAGCAGAGCGAGCAGATCTAGTTGGTGAATATATTGGTCATACTGCTCAAAAAACGAGAGATTTAATTAAAAAATCTCTTGGAGGAATATTATTCATTGATGAAGCTTATTCACTTGCAAGAGGTGGTGAAAAAGATTTCGGTAAAGAAGCAATTGATACATTAGTAAAGCATATGGAAGATAAACAACATGACTTTGTGTTGATTCTTGCAGGGTATCCTCGGGAAATGGATAACTTTTTATCACTTAATCCTGGCTTATTATCTAGATTTCCATTGGTTGTTGATTTTCCAGATTATTCTGTTGAGGATCTTATAGAAATTGCAAATAGAATGATGTCTGAAAGAGAATATCGATTTAATGATGAAGCAGCTGTCAAACTCAAAGAACATTTAATGGCTGTAAAAGTAATGACACATCCATCAAAATTTAGTAATGGCAGGTATGTTCGAAATATAATCGAGAAATCAATTCGTTCCCAAGCCATGCGATTATTGCTCACCGATCGATATAATCGGGAAGATCTATTGACGATTAAAGGTCAGGATTTAGACTTATCTGATGAAAAAAAGTAATAAAGAAAAGGACTAACTACTATGGTTAGTCCTATTTGAATTAGTTTATTTATTTCCTAGATATTCCCTTGCTCTTTTTTGATTCTACCGGCTTACAAGATATATCATATTGAATGTTCTGAAGGTCATGATGAAAGCGGTCGGTCTAGTATTATTTGTTGTATAATTAGGTATCTTTTTTTCTTATTCTTTTATTAGCTAAACCATCTGACAAACTAGAAACAGAACAGTTAAAACATGTAGAAGAGAAGGGATTAAAATTAAAGTATGTTATTAGAGAAGTAAAGGGATATAACAATTACTGTCAATCATTGGCATTTGTAGAGTGTGAAAATCATACAGTTGGAATAATTAAATAAGAAAAAACCGTTTAAGTCAAAGAGGCTGAAAATTTTTCAGCCTTTTTAAAATTTATTTTTCATAAGGAGTATACATACGATCATGAACAATTTCTTCTTCTAGAGATAAAGGCGGAGTGACTTCCGTTTGATTAAGTGCAGAATTTGTTTCATTATATACTTCTGTTTCTTCTGAAGGTAAGTTAGCTTGTTCTGGTGCGGAATTTCCAGGTATACTCGGTGGAACTTTTGCATTGAAATAACCTTTGCCGTTTTCAGGATTTGAAATGATCCCTAAAGAAACTAAAATACCGAGAATGGCTGTCACATATGTTTGCCATGCTGTTAAGTCGATTTCCAAACCAAAATCTTTAAATATCATATATAGAAGCGATGCAATTGAGACCCATAATCCATAGTTTTTCCATTTCATACATTCATTCACACCTTTCAGAAAGGAGCATTCTTCTTAATTTATTCATTTACTAAATTTTCGGTGAATCATTTCTTAGGGTGAGATGAATTATTCAATGTGTATAAAAAAATCAATCAGTAAAAAGCATTAAACTCGTTAAATTTGATCGTAAAAAGCTATAGAAATTATTTATGGAACCGCTTACAAAAATAGTGCTGTAATGTTAAAATATTAGTATCAAAGGAGTGATTAGCATGAGTGATAATAAAGAATTTTTAGAAGAGCTTAAATATCTTGTTGAAAATGATTTGTCACTTAACGAGAATAAGATGATCGATTTGCATCATAGGTTTGAGAAAAGCCCTATCCTAATTACTCAGCTTTATCAAATTTTAACAAATAATAAATTACTTTTACCATTCTTCAATGATATAGAAGCAACAATCTATGATTATATAGTTAGTAATGAAATGTTGAATGACAAAACATATTATGGAGCAACTTTATTTGTCGCTGAATTATTTGATACTACTCACACATATGTTAAATGTAAAGTAAATCAATCAAGACAAATTCTGCAAAAAATTAGCTGATACATAAAGTGACATAACACGGAGAGAGGCAAAAACTGTTGTTTTTCTCTAATTTAAAGGTAAACAAGAGGAACTTATAGTAGATAGTTTGTAAGGTCCTCCTGTTTATATGTTATATAAGAGTAAGATGACAAGCTTTTGTTTATCATTACATCATTTGATTTTTAGTAGTCGAATGCAGGCTTCTAATCGGTAATCTCCAATTGAATGTATAGGAGAGGACTCTTAATACAACGATTCCAATGAATAAGATATAGAGTTCGATAGGTTGTTTTACAAGCTCAAATCCTATAAGTAAACCAGCAATGATTGCCCAAAAAGCGTAAATCTCAGCTCGTAAAACTAATGGTTTTCGACCTGCAAGTAAATCCCGTACAAGTCCACCACCACTGCCTGTTAGTACTGCTGCAACGACAACTGCACTTGTTGGATGTCCCATTTCAACTGCATAAAGTGCACCTTGAATAGCAAATGCTGAAAGACCAATCGCATCCGTAATATTCCCCCATTTATTCCAATGCTTTAGTAACTTGTCAGGGAAAAGGAAAATAATTGTCATGGCAAAAAGGGCAATTTGAAACAATAAACCTTGGTCCCATAAAGCAGTGACAGGTACTCCTATAAGGAGGTTTCGTATCGCCCCACCTCCAAAAGCGGTAACAATTCCTAAAATATATACACCTAAAATATCATATTCTTCTTCCATAGCAACAATTGCACCACTAATGGCAAATGCAAAAGTTCCAATAATACTCAAAACTTCCCAAGTCATAGTCAAATCTCCTTCAAGTTCAATCAATCTAATTACTGAAATTGATTTTAAAGTCCATTTTTAAAAAGGTCAATGATAATTGTGAAGGATAATATTTTTTTGTAAGAAAGGTGATAAAAATGGTTCAATCATATTTTGATGAAAAGTAAGAAATAGTAAGAAATAATTAGTGAAATATCAAAATGTTTGATATGATAATATTGGCAAATTAGCGAAAAGGAAGGATTTTTTATTGAATCATACAATTGATGTTTTAAAGGAAAAAGTCATATTAGTTGGTTGTCAACTTCAAACGATGCTTGATGATCATTTTCAATACTCAATGGAAGAACTCGCTTCATTAACGAAAACGGCAAATGGTGAAGTATTAATAAACATGATCCAAAAAAGAGACAGGCCGCATCCTGCTACATATATAGGAAAAGGGAAAGTCGAAGAACTATTGAATCTTGTCGAAGAGCTAGATCCTGACATCATAATATTTAATGATGAGCTTTCACCTAGTCAAATGCGTAATTTATCTTCAACTTTAAATGTGAGAATCATTGACCGCACACAATTAATATTAGATATCTTTGCAGGTCGTGCGAAATCTAAAGAAGGTAAACTACAGGTTGAATTAGCACAACTCCAATACTTGTTGCCAAGACTATCAGGCCAAGGGATCTCTTTATCACGACAAGGCGGGGGAATTGGTACTAGAGGTCCTGGTGAGACACAACTAGAAACTGATCGAAGACATATCCGTAATCGGATTCATGAAATTAAGCAGCAGCTTTCAACGATTGTAAGCCACCGAAATCGTTATAGGGAGCGCCGTAAAAAAAATCAGGCGTTTCAAATTGCACTTGTTGGCTATACAAACGCAGGTAAATCAACGATTTTTAATCGATTAACAACAGCTGGGAGCTTTGAAGAAGACTTATTGTTTGCAACCCTTGATCCAATGACGAGAAAAGTAGTATTGCCTTCAAACTACCAAGCGTTGCTTACTGATACAGTTGGATTTATTCAGGATCTTCCAACAACTCTAGTCGCGTCATTTCGTTCAACGTTAGAGGAAGTGAAAGAAGCTAATTTAATACTCCATATAGTAGATAGTTCAAATTTGGATTATTCAAACCATGAACAAACTGTTTATCAGCTACTTAAGCAGTTGGAGGTAACAGATATTCCGATTCTTACTGTTTACAATAAAAGAGATAAAACACCAAATTCTTTTGTTCCTTCACCTAATGAGGATTATATAAGCATCTCTGCTTTCTCAATTGAAGATTTAGAAAAATTAATGAGCAAAATAGAAAAATTCGCAATAGAAATTATGGAGAACTATAGTGTGACAGTACCTGCAAGTGAAGGAAGAATCATTTCTCTGCTAAAAACCGAATCATTAATTCACAATTTAGATTTTAATGAGGATGAGGAAACATATGAAATTGACGGGTTTGTTTTACCTACCCATTCAGTCAAAGGACAACTAGAGAAGTATACTAAAAGAGGTTAAAAGAGGTAAAGGATATGTTTAATTATTTAAAACACGGGAGAACTCTTGCCCCAATAGTCAAAAAAATAGAAGAGCAGATTAAAGATATACTTGATAATATAGAGAGACAAAGTGAAGCAAATCAATTTCGCGTTTTGAGAAGTTTTCAAAAGCATCGTGTAAGTGATTCCCATTTCATTCCAACTACTGGTTATGGATATGACGATATAGGCAGAGATACATTAGAGGCTATATACGCTGAAGTATTCGGTGGTGAGGCAGGGTTGGTAAGACCCCAAATTATTTCTGGAACGCATGCGATTTCAATTGCATTATTTGGTATATTAAGACCTGGTGATGAACTTGTTTATATAACAGGAAAGCCATACGATACTCTTGAAGAAATAGTCGGAATTCGTGGAAACGGAGTAGGATCATTAAAGGAATTTCAGATTGATTATAAAACCGTAAATCTGCAAGATAATGGTACAATCGATTTCAACGCTGTGAAAAATGCTATTTCTTCAAAAACGAAAATGATTGGAATCCAACGTTCAAAAGGATATGCAACACGTCCTTCTTTCACAATTGCTGAGATTCAAGAAATGATCAGTTATGTTAAAACTCTAAAAGATGATGTTGTTGTCTTTGTAGATAATTGTTATGGTGAATTTGTTGAGGAACTAGAACCGTGTCATGTAGGCGCAGATTTAATGGCTGGATCTTTAATAAAAAATCCAGGCGGAGGTATCGCTAAAACTGGAGGATATATTGTAGGAAAACAACCTTTAGTTGAAGCTTGTTCCTATCGGATGACATCTCCAGGGATTGGTGCTGAAGCAGGTGCGTCACTTTTTAGTTTACAGGAAATGTACCAGGGCTTTTTCTTAGCACCGCATGTAGTCGGACAAGCATTAAAAGGTGCAATATTCACAGCTGCATTTTTAGAAGTACTTGGCTTAAAAACAAACCCACTATGGAATAGTGTAAGGACAGATTTGATTCAATCAGTTCAATTTGATGATCCAAAGCTAATGGTGGCCTTTTGCCAAGCAATTCAATATGCGTCACCAATTAATTCACATGTTACACCATACCCTAATTATATGCCTGGCTATGAAGATGATGTTATAATGGCAGCGGGTACATTTATTCAAGGCGCAAGTATAGAACTTTCTGCAGATGGACCGCTAAGAGCACCATATGTTGCTTATGTTCAAGGCGGACTAACATATTCACATGTTAAAATTGCCATTTGTACGGCTATTGATTCATTAATTGATCAAGGATTAATCTCAGTAAATAGCTAACTAGTAAATAAACTTTTTCTATGTTATAAATTCTACCATATTCTTGACAGATAATATTACATAATATATAATGAATATAGATAAAAAAAGGAGCCAACAACATGAGTGATAATATTCGACGCTCAATGCCCCTCTTTCCAATTGGAATTGTTATGCAGCTAACAGAACTTTCTGCAAGACAAATTCGATATTACGAAGAAAATGAATTGATTTTTCCAGCGAGAACAGAAACCAACCGAAGAGTTTTTTCATTTAATGATGTCGATAAGTTATTAGAAATTCGCTCATTAATTGAACAAGGGGTAAATCTTGCAGGGATTAAACAAATTTTTTCTCGTAAAGAAACGACACATAATGTCGATCAACAAGAGCAAACTAAAACTGTTGAAAAACCAGATCTTACAGATGCTGAGCTTCGTAAGCTTTTGAAATCAGAATTAATGCAAGCCGGCCGTAATCGTCCTTCATTAAGACACGGGGACATGTCAAGATTTTTCCAATGAGTATATGTAATAAATTAAATATAAATATACTTTTTTCACACAAGAGAGGAGAATTTTTTCAATGGCTAAATATTCAAGAGAAGATATTATAAGCTTAGTTAAAGATAACAATGTTAAGTATATCCGTTTACAATTTACAGATATTTTAGGGACAATTAAAAACGTTGAAATCCCTGTAAGCCAACTTGATAAGGCATTAGACAACAAAATGATGTTTGACGGATCTTCAATTGAAGGCTTCGTACGTATTGAAGAATCTGATATGTATCTTTATCCAGATCTAGATACTTTCGTAATCTTCCCTTGGACAGCTGAAAAAGGTAAAGTAGCTCGTTTTATCTGTGACATTTATAATCCAGATGGAACTCCATTTGCTGGTGATCCACGTAACAATCTTCGCCGCATCTTAGGAGAAATGGAAGAGCTTGGATTTACTGATTTTAACTTAGGACCTGAGCCAGAATTCTTCTTATTTAAATTAGATGAAAAAGGCGAACCAACATTAGAGCTTAACGATAATGGCGGTTACTTTGACTTAGCACCAACTGATTTAGGTGAAAACTGCCGTCGTGATATCGTGTTAGAGCTGGAAGAAATGGGCTTTGAAATTGAAGCATCACACCATGAGGTGGCACCTGGTCAACATGAAATTGATTTTAAATATGCTGGTGCAATTAAAGCATGTGATGATATTCAAACATTTAAACTAGTTGTTAAAACAATTGCTCGTAAACATGGTTTACACGCGACATTCATGCCAAAACCACTATTTGGTGTAAATGGTTCAGGTATGCACATGAACTTATCTTTATTCCGTAATGGTGAGAATGCATTCTTGGATACTAGTGCTGATTTACAATTAAGTGATACAGCAAGACAATTTATTGCAGGGATTATCAAACATGCACCATCATTTACTGCAGTAACAAATCCAACAGTTAACTCATATAAACGTCTTGTACCAGGCTATGAAGCACCATGTTATGTTGCTTGGTCTGCACAAAACAGAAGTCCATTAATTCGTATTCCTGCTTCACGCGGCTTAAGTACTCGTGTTGAAGTACGTAGCGTTGATCCTGCTGCAAACCCATACTTAGCAATGAGTGTTCTTTTAGCAGCTGGACTAGAAGGAATCAAAAATGGTCTTGAAGCACCAAAACCAATCGATCGTAACATCTATGTAATGACAAAAGAAGAACGCGTAGAAAATGGAATTGTTGATCTACCAGCTACTCTTGCACAAGCATTGGATTTATTAAAAGCAGACAGCACAATGAAAGCTGCATTAGGTGAGCACTTATTTGAGCATTTCATTGAAGCAAAAGAAATTGAGTGGGATATGTTCCGTACACAAGTACACCCATGGGAAAGAGAACAATACATGTCAATGTATTAATAAGTATAACCCTTGACACTTCTGGTGTTGAGGGTTTTTATTTTTGTAAACATAATATTCTTCTTAGTCTTTTGAATAAACAAACGCACAATTTCCCCACATTTTTTAAGTACTTTTAATCGATAATGTCGCCCAAGATATGCAAATTTCTCATCACTGACAATCTCCTTTGGAGAAGCTGGATCTACGACGACTTCTTCAAGTTCATAAATTCTCTTTATGATCGAGGGAGCTTTTTTATAAAAAATTGTTTGTATGAATCAAATCCGGCTGGTGGTAGCTTGTATGTATTCCACTGAGTAATTAAATGTGGTTTTCCCGTATTGAAAGCTGTGCATGATGTTACTCTCCCTAAAATAGGTTTTATTATGCTTGGCCAAACTACCAATGAATGATTTATTATAGTTGTAGAAATAAAAAAAAGAGGAGATGTAGATTTTGGCAAATATAAAATTTGAAATACAAGAAAAGCTAGGAACAATTTCTGAAGGAGCAAAGGGTTGGAAAAAGGAGCTGAACCTTATAAGCTGGAATGGGCGTGATCCAAAATATGATTTGCGTGACTGGGATCAAGACAATGAAAAGATGGGTAAAGGAATTACACTTTCTAAGGATGAGTTAATACAATTAAAAGAAATTTTAAATAGGATGGATTTATAAATTTTATGATTTCTATTTTGAAAAATTGAAGAGCAATTATATAGAAAACCTGTTAAAACCGTAAACACAAGGTATTTATCTTGTGGTGTTATGGCGGCAAGTAGATCAATATTTCTCCAAATTAATCTGTTATAATCAGATCCAATCCTTGACAGGGAAGGTTTACAGGTGCTATACAATCATACAATAAATAGACTCCTTTTTTTCTGACTTGCTTCGCATAGTTACGGTCTTTTTTGTTAAAAAATTTGAAGTTGCAGTATCATGTCAAAACAAAGTAACCCGTAGAGATATTTTCTATGGGTTTTTCCTTCAAATTCAACATTTAGAGAGTATAGTTTCTTTGTATAAAAGGTTAATTCACCACTATTTTCACACCCATAAAACCACCCGTAATTAACCCACAGAAGTTTGAAAGGAATAAATGAAATGAAAAGGAAATATAGGAATTAATTATATCAGTCAATTCGAATGAACTTAATTTTTTAAAATAAGAAAGTATATGTTCCGAACACAAGTGCACTAATGGGAAAAAGAACAATACATGTTAATGTGACCTTTTTGATTTCCCGTAAGATGCTTTTATAAAATTTTCTAAAATAACAATAATTGACAGTAAATTAACACAGTGATAATATAATAAAATTGGAAAGCACTTGTTTACAAGATTTATATTCATATAGAAATAGTAATGAAAATTCAAAGGATGTGCCCGTGTTGTTTGAGAATGATAATGATAGAAATACAATAAGCCACAATAGTCACAATAGTCACAATAGTCACAATTATCTTCGTGCTGACTGTGAAAACTGCTTTGGCTTGTGTTGTGTAGCGTTACCCTTTGCTGCTTCAGCAGATTTTGCGATGGATAAGGACGCTGGTAAACCTTGTACTAATTTAAAATCAGACTATAGTTGTAGTATTCACAAAAGCCTGAGACAGCACGGATATAAAGGGTGTACTGTATTTGATTGCTTCGGAGCAGGACAAAAAGTTTCAAATGTCACTTTTGAAGGGATCAATTGGAGAAAAGATACAGATATAGCAAAGAAAATGTTTGATGTGTTTCCAATTATGCAACAACTTCATGAGATGCTCTGGTATCTGACCGAAGCACTGACGTTGAAAGCATCTCGACTGATTCACAGTGAGCTGCACTTTGCTCTCGACAAAACGGAACAACTTACAAAGCTTCGTGCTGATTCACTCATTGATCTAGATATTCCATTACATCGGAAAGAAGTGAACACTTTACTTTTAAAGACAAGTGAACTAGTACGGAAAGAGTCACTTCTCCAATATAAGAGCTCTATAAATAGGCGGAAGATCGACCATAGAGGGGCAGATCTTATGGGGGCAAACCTTAGAGGGGCAGATCTCAAAGGAGCCAACTTGAGAGGGGCATATCTCATTGCTGCTGATCTTCAATATGCGGACTTGAGATTCGCTGATTTTATCGGTGCTGATTTAAGGGATGCTGACATAAGGGGGGCGGACCTGACAGGGAGTATCTTTCTCACTCAAGTACAGATTAATTCGGCGAAGGGCGATGCAAGTACAAAAATACCAATCTTGCTTTCTCGACCAACACATTGGTTCGAATAAAAATGATATTCAAATCCAACATTACCTGTTAGAGATAGTAGAGACAGATGAACTATTTAATTTTAACACGTTGTAAAAGCGAATCATTGACATCTGGATGTTACTTTTGTTCCAGAGGTTCGTAAATATTACATATTAAGGATACAGAAATTTAGCATTAGAAAAAATTTCTGTATCCTTATTATTTTTACATTCGGCCAATGTTAACTAGTAAAATGTATAAGCGAAAGAGATAATCAACAATCAGCTAATAGGAAATCACGTTGCTCTGTATTCAGAAATCATAATGATTGGTATAATTGATGAACATTAATTGTACAAACATATTTGAAACAATAGATAAGATCAAAATACTTGAAAGTGAATTTTTAATAGGTTTAGAGTATGAAGAAAGTTTAATAATTATTTCTGAAAACATTTTGATGTAAAGTCAATTTCAAAAAATTCTATTTGGATAAATATGCTGAAACGAATGAACAATTCGCTCATTTTATTGAAGATAAAGGAGACGTTCAGCGATATTTAACAGGTGAGGATCCTATTACGATTGTGAAGCCATTGGTACATCGGAAAGTGTTGTAAGGAATTGTGTAATGTAATACGAAGAACATGGTTTAGAAGTGTTGTTTAAAAGATCCTATAGTTTAAAAAGTCCTTAATAATATGAATGATAAAGTAAAAACTGCACCTGCAATTGTTAGATTGTATCCAACAATTGCAGGTGCAGTTCAAATTGGCAAGAGTTTAATGTATTGAACGGTACACACCAATTACTTTACCTAAAATAGAAACATTGCGTAAAATAATTGGTTCCATTGTAGAATTTTCAGGTTGTAAACGGATATAATCCTTTTCCTTAAAGAATCGCTTACACGTTGCTTCATCTTCCTCTGTCATTGCAACAACGATATCGCCATTATTCGCAGTTTGCTGTTGTCTTACAATGACCATATCTCCATCAAGGATTCCAGCCTCTATCATACTTTCACCCATAATTTCTAACATAAAAATATGTTCATCGTCAGTAGCGTATTTGTCTGGAAGCGGAAAATATTCTTCTACATTTTCAATTGCAGTAATAGGTAGACCAGCTGTTACTTTACCGATAACTGGAACATTTATAACCTTGCTTTTTGGGATGTGTAAGGAGTCATCCTCTTCGAGTATCTCAATTGCTCTAGGTTTTGTTGGATCACGTCGAATTAATCCCTTTGATTCTAACCTAGCTAAGTGCCCGTGAACAGTAGAGCTAGATGCTAATCCAACTGCCTCGCCAATTTCACGTACAGAGGGTGGATACCCTTTCTTTTGTACTTCATCTTTTATAAAGCTTAAGATATCTTGTTGTCTTTTTGATAGTTTCGTCATCCTCTGAGACACCTCGGATTCCTATAATATATGTTTATTATAGCATCTTTTTCCTATTAATACAAACATAAGTTCGAGAAAAAAGATTGACTAGAACAATCGTTCGTATTATACTCAATTTATAAATGCGAACAAATATTCTTATGGGGTGATTAATATGAAAAAAGAGTCAATGATCTACATCTTTTCATTTTTTGTGGTATTAGTAGCTGTTTTTGGGGCCGTTTCTTATACAGGTACAAAAGAAAGTTTAGAAAAATATCATCAAGTTGAAATTAAAGAAGGTGACAGTTTATGGAGTATTGCCGAAGAATATTCAGTTAACACAAAAATATCAAAACAAGAATTTGTTGTGTGGGTACAGGAAAAAAACGAAATTCATTCAAGTATAATTAAGCCAGGCGATTTAGTTTATGTACCAGTAGAAAGAGAGCAGGAGCATCAAATTGAACAGATTGCCAGTAGTAAATAAAATGTAGTTTTTACTTTTTTAATTTAGATTAGGTATAGTCATATATAAATCATTTGGGGAGTTAAAAATGAAGGCTATTATTTATTGTCGTGTTAGTACAGAAAAAGAAACACAGGATTCATCAATTGAAAGACAAAGAGAAGAATTAGAAAAGCTAGCGTGTTTACATAAAATTGAAATTATAAAGATTATTGAAGAACGGCATAGTGGATTTGATATCGATCGAGAAGGAATGATAGAAGCATTAGCGCTGTTAAAAGATAAACAAGCTAACATTCTTCTTGTTCAAGATGATACCCGCTTAGGGAGAGGTCATGCAAAAATAGCTATCTTACATGAAATAAGGAAATTAGATGCGAAGGTTTTTACACTTACAGAACAAGGAGAGCCTGAATTATCAGAAAGTGATCTTATGGTATTGAATATTCTTGCAACGGTTGAAGAATTTCAAAGGAAACTTGTAAACTATAAAATCAGTAGAGGTATGAATAGAGCTATAAAAAAGGGGTATAGACCTCAAGATAATTTATCGAATTTAGAAAGTGGAGGAGGTCGTGAAAAAATTGAAGTTCCAATTGAGGAGATATTAAAACTACGTCAAAAAAAGTTAACCTTTCATGAAATAGCTGCTACTCTAAGAGGTGTAGGATTTGATGTTAGTAAAGCAACAGTTCACAGAAGATATAAGGAATACATTGAAAAGCATATGGAAGATGCACAAAATTAATTGAAAGAGAGCAACATAATGAATGCATTGCTCTCGTTAATTTAATGACTCTTTTTTATAAAGACTTTCATATGTGTGCGCTTTCAAATAATATTTTTTATATATTGTTTTACCTATTATTGATTATTACTTTTCAGTTAGTAGTAGAGAGTTTATTTACATACATCCAAATAGCTAATTGAAGAGGAACTGAATCTTTAAAAACTTGTGGATCATAGCCTGTTTCTTCTTTTATTTTTTTTAATCGATAAATAAGAGTATTTCTATGGATAAATAGTTTACTTGCTGTTTCAGTAATATTAAAATTACATTGAAAAAATGCTTGTAATGTTTCAATTACTTTTGCATCTATTGTTGGGAAGATTCTCTCTAAAAAACGTTTTTTCAAATCCTCATCAATCTGAATAATAAGTGCTTCTGCTTCCATATTAGAGTATGAATTAAATGATAGTTCTCTAACTTTTCCAATCGATAACGCAATTTCTGATTCATTAAAGGATACTTTTAGCATTTCTCTTGTGTAAACAGGAGTACCGTAGCCTATTTTACATTGTATTTGTAATTTAGTTAGCATGTCTTGAATAATGTTGATTTTATCTATTGCCTGTTTACTAGAAATACCGGAAGACAGAATAAACATTCTGCCAACTTCTAGAAACCCAATAAGTGTGCATTTTTTATTAAATATCTCTTCAAGTTTTCTAATTAGTGATTGACTTTGTATTTTTATCAATTTGATTTCTATTAAAAACATATGAAAAGGTGGAATCAGATTAATTTGTAATAATTCAAGCCTTTGATCAATAAAGTCATAATTAGGTTTTTCTTTTACTAATTCAACAAACGTTTCTTCTTTTGATCTAGCCTGCCATTCTGATTGAGTAGCTAAATATGACTGTTTAATCATCATCTCAGTAGTCATTTTTACGAGTTCACCAAATTCTTCTACTTCGTTTTGTTCTCCGGTTATTCCGATGACTCCAATAATTTTATTTTGGAATTCAATTGGCAGATTAATTCCTATTTTACTTCCTCTCCACTGATCTTTGTTATGTTTTGTAATAACTAAAGGCTTTCCAGACTTAATGACATGAAATCCACCTTCATGGAAATAACTTATTCGAGTTGAATCTCCTGAAGCAATAATTGTCCCAGTAGGATCCATGATATTTATATTGCGATTTAAACGTCTCATCGTTTCTTTAACAATTTCTTCTGCAATTTCTTGAGTTAACAATTTGTACACATCCTCATTGTCTCATTTGTAAGATTTATAGTGGAATTGTAAAAAGACTTTCAATTTATATCTGAATTATATAGTTAATGACAAATTTTAAAGTTCCTCTGAGCTAACTAGATGAAAGCGGAAAATTAATTCTTGAGAGGCATTTAGCTTTTTTATTTATAGTAAACAAAAAATTCTTAAAAATATACACTATTTTTATTTAATATGAACAAAGCTATTTCTCGGTACTATTTATATAATAAACTTAACCTATATTGAACAAGGTTAATAAAAATGTAAGCGCTAACCAGGGGGTGGATACCATAAAAATTGTCATAGCACCAGATTCTTTTAAAGGAAGCGTTAGTGCATTAGAGGCTGCGGTTGCAATTGAAAAAGGAATTAAAAATTATCTTCCATATGCTGAAACTGTATTAGTTCCTGTTGCAGATGGGGGAGAAGGTACAATGGACAGTCTTGTTGAAGCTACTACAGGAAAAAAAGTATCAGTGAAAGTAAAGGGGCCAATAGAAAAAGATGTATTAGCGGAATATGGAATGCTAGGTGATGGAAAAACATGCATTATTGAAATGGCAAGTGCATCTGGCTTAAATTTAGTTCCTGCTAATTTGAGAAATCCATTGAAAGCGACAACATATGGTACAGGACAATTAATTAAGGAAGCATTAAATAATGGATGTCGTCATTTTATTCTGGGTATTGGTGGAAGTGCAACAAATGATGGTGGTATTGGAATGCTTCAAGCATTAGGAATGAAGTTACTAGATATTAATGGTAATGAAATTTGCCTGGGAGCTGAAGAAATAGACAAAATCGCCACAATTGATGATAGCACATTTGATAAAAGAATTGCTGAATCATCATTTCTACTTGCTTCGGACGTGCAAAATCCACTTATAGGTTTAAATGGAGCATCATATGTATTTGGTCCACAAAAAGGAGCGACACCTAAAATGGTCGAAGAATTAGATCGAAAGCTTCGTCATTTTGCTGAGAAAGTTGAAGAATTAACAGGTATACGACTCCATGATAGACCTGGTGCAGGAGCAGCTGGGGGATTAGGAGGGGCTTTTCTAGCATTTTTTCCAGTTAATATGAGGCGAGGTATAGATATTGTCATTGAGTATACAAATTTTGCTCATGCATTAACAGGAGCTGATCTTGTCATAACAGGTGAGGGGCAGATCGATTTCCAAACTGCGTCAGGTAAAACTCCTATGGGTATTGCACAAGAAGCTCAAAAATGGGGGATCCCAACGATTGTATTAGCTGGATCAATAGGTAAGGGGATTGATGAGTTATATCAATATGGAATTCGAAGTATCCATAGTATTGTAAACGCTCCCATGGATCTTGATGAGGCATTTGAGAAGGCTACTTTCTTACTCGAACAAGCAGCTGAACAAGTTTTACGTACTTTTTCCATTCATAATTCGAAATTCGTTAAACAAGGGGGAGATGTTAATGAAAATAAAACAATCTATTGAAAAAGTTCCTGGTGGTTTAATGGTTGTTCCACTTTTGTTAGGTGCACTAATAAATACAATCGATCAACTGCATATCCCATTTATTATGGATTTTCTAAAAGTATTAGGTGTTGCTCCTACTGAAGAAGGAAACTATGAAATGCTTAAGATTGGCGGTTTTTCAGAAGCATTGTTTAAAAACGGCTCATTAACATTAATTGCTTTATTTCTATTTTGCTGTGGAAGTCAAATGAATTTAAAGGTTGGCGGAAGAGCGCTTAAAAAAGGTGTATTACTTACTACATCTAAATATCTTACAGGTCTTGCTGTTGGTGTTGTGTTTGGGATGTTATTTGATCCTATGAATGGATTATTAGGATTATCAACTGTAGCTATTATTGCCGCTATGACAAACGGAAATGGTGGTATGTATGCTGCTTTAACAGGTCAATACGGCAACCGTTCTGATGTTGGAGCAGTTTCAGTTCTTTCATTAAACGATGGTCCATTCTTTACATTAATGGCTCTTGGAATGATGGGTTCAAGTTTTCCGGTTATTGCATTTATTGCTGTATTACTTCCGATCGCAATCGGTATGATTTTGGGTAACCTAGACCCTGAAATACGTGAATTCCTAAAACCGGGAGAGCTGTTACCTGTACCATTCTTTGCCTTTGCTTTAGGTGCAGGAATGAACTTAGCAAATTTCTTTAATCCGGAAGTAGTAGGTGCGGGATTATTGCTTGGAGTTTTGACTGTAGTCTTAACAGGAGGTACAGGTATTCTTGTATTTAAATTGTTCAGAGAAAAGAGTCAAATCGCACCAGTTGCAGAAGCTTCTACAGCTGGCAATGCGGCAGCAACACCTGCAGCAATTGCAGCGGCAGCAACAGTTGCTGCTGGCTCTGGTATGATGACAGCTGCTGAAGCTCAAAGCTATCAGGATATTGTTAACATTGCCACTGCTCAAATTTCAATTGCTACTTTAACAACTGCTGTTTTATGTCCAGTTGCTGTTATATTGATGGATAATTATCAGAAGAAAAAAGGTATTGATGCGAAAAAAGAATATGATGAATCTAGTCATGCTGGTAAAAATGCATCAATCGATCTGTAAAATTGTTTATTTGCCCCTGATGTGTAAAGAGCTTCAGGGGTTTTAAAATAGAAAATGAAAAAGGACATTTGATACTAACACAGGAAGTGAGATAAAAGAATGAAAACAACACTTTTATATGGTAAAGAAGGATTAACAATAAATGTTCCAGATGACTCAGTAATTGTTGTACCTAATAATCTAGAGGGCTTAGAAAATGAAGAAAAAGCCGTTATAGAAGCATTAAGAAATCCTATCGGGTCAAAACCACTTCATGAAATGGTTAAAGAAACCGATAAAGTTGCAATCGTTATTAGTGATATTACACGTCCAACACCAAACCACAAGCTAGTACCTTGGTTAATTAAAGAATTACCACATGTTCCATTAAATAATTTTGTCATCATAAATGGTACAGGTACACATCGAGATCAAACAAGGGATGAATTTGTACAAATGTTGGGTGAATGGGTCGTAGACAATGTGCGTGTAATCAATAATAGTTGTCATGATAAAGAAACGCTTGTGAACGTTGGGGAAAGTAAATTCGGGTGTGATATTTATCTCAATAAAGAGTATGTTGAAGCAGATTTTCGTATTGTTACTGGTTTTATTGAACCACATTTTTTTGCTGGATTTTCAGGGGGACCTAAGGGTATTATGCCTGGCATTGCTGGTATTGAGACAATTATGACGTTTCATAATGCCCGAATGATTGGTGATCCATTATCAACATGGGGAAATATGGTCAATAATCCTGTACAGGATATGACCCGCGAAGTAAATAGTTACTGTAAACCACATTTCATGTTAAACGTAACATTAAATAAAGCAAAACAAATTACCAATGTTTTTGCAGGTGAGCTTTATGAAGCACATGATGAAGGTTGTGCTTATGTCAAAGAACACTCAATGATTAAATGTGATGATCGTTTTGATGTCGTCATCACATCTAATTCTGGCTATCCGTTGGATCAAAATTTATACCAGGCTGTAAAAGGTATGAGTGCTGCTCATAAAATTGTCAAAAAAGGAGGGACAATTATCTGTGCAGCTGAATGCTCAGATGGATTACCTAACCATGGAAATTATGCAGAAATACTTAGGATGCGAAAAACTCCGCAAGAAATATTAGATATGATTAATGATCCTGAATTTAAAATGTTTGATCAATGGCAAGTTCAAAAGCAGGCTGTTATTCAAGTATGGGCAGATGTTTTTGTTTATTCAACATTATCAGATGAAGATGTAAACAATGCAATGTTTACATCTACTAAGGATATTGATCGAACATTGGAAGAATTGAAGGAGAGTTACGGAGAAGATATGAAAGTTGCAGTACTTCCTTTAGGACCACTGACAATTCCATATGTTGAAGAATAACGTATTCATTCAAATTTACTTAATAAGCATTCTAACTACAAGCAAAACTACTCCATGAAGAGGAATGAAAAACGAAGTATATTGATAAGTGGCAGTCATATTAGTTGTCAGATGTTTCTCCTTTTAGTAATATGACATGTATGTTATAACTATTTTAGGTATTTTAAAGATAAAAGATTACGGAGATATGAACTCCTTCTATTTCTTTTATTTCTTTAAATCAATGATATAGAATTCTAACATGCATGAGCTGAGAGGAGAAGATAAAATATGTTACCTAAACAAAAACTTAATCGTATAAATGAATTATCAAAAAAAGCTAAATCTGTTGGTTTAACATCGGAAGAAAAAGAAGAGCAACAATCACTTCGTCAACAATATCTTCAAACTTTCCGTTCATCTATCAAAAATACTTTAGAAGGTGTAACGATTATTGATCCAAATGGAAATGATGTAACACCTCAAAAACTAAAAGATGTGAAAAAACATAATCTTCATTAAAAAGGATAAATCCTAGTGATTTATTCTTTTTTATATCAGTAATTAAGATGACCCCTTATTTGCTAGACCAATTATTTAGTTGTATCGTTATGGTATTTAGCTTTAAAAATGATTTGGATCTTTCCGTGGGATTAAAGTTTAGCAGGACTGATATTTTGTCCTACTTCTATGGACTTATTTTAACGGGTTTTGGTTTTCTTATCACTTCGACAAAAATAGTGGCTTCTTTCTCCATCTTAAGACAATTATTGCTTAAAGAATCTTTTATAATTATAGCAATTGGATGGTAGAGGGAGAGTGAAATAGTGAGACACTATTATATATACTTAATAGAAGAGGAATTTGCTAGTCACTACTTTGGACGGGAGTCGAAAATTTATCACCTGTTTCAAGACTATCATTGGACAACAGCTCGCTCAAATCATGTAGATATGCTTGCAAAACAAATAAATTATATTACAAAACCAATACCTACTTTGTTTATAGATCAGCTGCTCTGTTCACATTTAGCAAATCGGGTTGATTATCAGAAGGTTCAACATATTCACAAAGTGGAATTAAAGGGAAATAGAGGCAGTGCTACGATGATTGTGAAAGACCGGTATATTGAACTATCTTCGAATGGAAGTTATGAGGCGGAAACTATTTTCTTTGAAGTATTAAGGAAATTTGATCCTTGTTTTTTAGCTATGGATTTACAAGGAGAAAGATACGGGTGGTTAAATCCTATTAAAGAAAGAAATTTTGGTTAAAAGTGAAGAAATTATTAAGCAAATGTTGTATAATATCCAAGGGTTTAGTACACTGTAAGATAGACAACACGAAGGAGGAAAAATAATGGAATTATGGGTTGTTATTCTAGTAGGCATTCTAGCACTACTTGCTGGTATTGCACTAGGATTTTTCATTGCGCGTAAATATATGATGACTTACCTGAAGAAAAATCCACCAATCAACGAGCAAATGTTAAAAATGATGATGATGCAAATGGGGATGAAACCTTCCCAAAAGAAAATCAATCAAATGCTAAAAGCTATGAATGGTCAAATGAAATAAAAACCGTTGATATAATAAGGTTTTAAGCAATTTACATAATGAAAACATCTTCTCTATTAATAGCGGTTGGTGAATCTTTCATCGGATTTTTTATTCTAAAATGCTTAATCCTTCTTATAACAATTAATAAACCACTTTTTCTGCTGGAAATATCAGCAGCGAAGGTGGTTTTTTGTACATTTAGAAGATATTATTACGAGTATTATTACCATTGTGAAGCTAAAGGAATCACTCCAAAAACATTAAAAAACAAATGTTAGGAGTTAAATCAATTAATACAATTCTTAATTGAAGTCTCATAGTGTTTAACCATTTTGTATTATATGAAGCACAACCTTCTTCTATTTCAAATCATATTGAACCACCTAAAGAGGAACAAATGAACCAGCAATTAACTCTCCACCTTTTAAAACTAACAACATATCAAAAGAACGTACTCACACGCTTGATTCATCATTCACAAGCAAGCAAGTTCCAAAAGAATATATTGAATTAGCAACTAGTTACTATTCATGCCCAAAGACAATTGAGGAGCTTTATACAGGTGTTAAACAGGTGACTAAATACTATTTCCAATACTCAGAGCAAGACAAATTAGGACCAGCTATTAAGTGCTTTAAACAGCTAATTAGAAACATTAAACTGGGTAAACATAAGATACTTAATTTGTTTGCTATTTCAACGGAATTGTTATTAGTGTACATGATCAAAGATTGTTTAGTGAGTTGTATGAAGAGATTGGATAAATCAATTCTAAGCTGAAAATCGTAGTAAATAGTTAAGGGAAAATGAAATATCTAGCTAAGGGTGTTAGTAAGGTAAGTGGTCAAAATTTGTAAGTAAATTAGTTAGATTGAAATGGGTAATTTTGGATGAATAAACTGTTAGAAGGATGGAAAACTATTTTTAAAATAAAGAATGTAGCTGATAACCGCATATTATCAGCTACACATAATCAATTATTGATACATTTGGTTATTATTCATACCCATTTGTCCTTGACCTTGGTTCTGTTGTTGCTGGTTTTGATTTTGTTGTTGTTGTTGTAATTGTTGTTGTGATTGGTTAATTTGTTGTGCTATTTGGTTCAACATATTTACTGATTGTAATGATTGTTCTACACCAGTTAACATTTGTGCAGCTTGATGAATAGATTGTTGCAATTGTTGGAATGTTTTTTGCTGTTGTTGTTGAGTTTGTAAGCTAAACTGTTGGATCTGTCTTAATAATTCATTTGTTTGTTGTTGATTTTGCCCGATTGATGGATTCATCTGTTGACTATTTGATTCAAGTTGATTTAGAGCAGTTTGTATTGATGATAATTGACTCTTTAATGGTAAAAGCTCCTCACCAATTTCTTCTTCAACCTTAGCAGCCGCAACTTTTTCAATTTTAGCTTTTTCTGCGTCTGAAGATTTAATATTCTTTTTAATAACTTCTAATTCTGTCTCTTTTACCATACTAATTCCTCCTTGAATTGACCGTTTTAAATTTAAATAGTTAAGTGTGACTATTGCTGGAATGTATTCCTTTTCAAAAGAACAAAGGTTCCATTCTGCAAAAGTTTACTAATTGTATCTATTGAACGAGTAGACAAATATATTGTCTTCTAGACCTTGTTATTTAATATATGGTATAAATATCCAATTTCAATTAAAGGGTTATGTTACTTTTTTTACTTTAGACATGTTTTTAAGTTATCCAATTAGAAAAGCGTTCTCTTACGAAGGTCTACAAAAGTGTAGAAACTAGGCGTGATTAATAAAGCCAACAATATGAATCTAAAAAGAGACACTTCTTGTTATTCTGAAAGGGTTTACTATGGTAAGGAACAAAAAGGTTGGATAAAGGAGTATGATACATACGCAGCACATGTAACTGTTATACCCCCTGCAAGTGAGGATATGACTTATGAAGAAACAGTTGATCGTTTCACAATAATTTACAAATATTCGGAATTTTTGTAAGGAGTATATTGATTCAAGAGCTGGTAGACATGTGTAGTAGATATGATATTCATATTTGGATTTAAAGCAGATGACTTTTTACATATTAGAGAATTTGAATTTTCTGAGGAGTTTTTATTAGAACTTCTTAAAGCATTGTTAGTAATTGCTGAGATGGAAGGGTATATAATATTAAAGGCCACTGATTAATTTTCAGTGGTTTCTTTGTTTGATTATTTTCAGATAATTAATACTATAGTAACCTTTTAGCTTAATGGCTGGTAAAAAATGGTCGTTTGTATGTAGATATAAAATGATTCCTTAGCACATCGAAATACAAATTTTTACATGGTAAAGTCTAGAAAAAGGAAAGGAGGGTTGTTACGATGAAAAAATTATTTAATATTGGAATGATATTTACTCTTGTTTTTAGTCTATTCTTTGCAATTGTACCAATAAATAAAGCATCTGCATTAACGTATGATGGTACGAATCCATATTCGACAGGTTGTGCGTATAAAAGTCCAATCACCTATGAGACAGAATATATCTATAAAAACGGTGTGAAAATTGGATATGTACAGCTAAAAGGTAGTGCGTATTGTCATACGGCTTGGGGTTACTTAAAGTTTTATAATGCAGCTCCGTACGATTTTTATGCGAATGTTTGGATTGATAGTTTTAATGGCACGACTAAGAGAGGATATGCAAGTTGTGCCAATTCTGGTGGTAACGGATGGATAATGAAAGGTCAGACCTCCTGTTATACTGCTCAAATGTGGAATAAAGATCCGTATAATGCTCTAGCCAAAGCTGGTATTTATTCTTCAAGCGGGGCTCTCATTCAATCTGCGAACACTGGCCGTTATTAAAATGTTATAAATAATAGTTAAATTAATAAACCCACTCATCATTTTTCAGTGGGTTCTTTTTTTATGTAAACTATAACCTCATCAACCTCACAATTTTAAACTTCACAAATATTATCAATAACCTTCGCGGTTAAATATTTAAATGGAAAGTTAAAACAGTCGATGGAATTGTAATATGGCATGAAGAAACGAATACTGATGAAGACCGATTGAGGATTATATAAGTGAATATAGACTTGATATTTAAATTTTTTACTTTTTTAAAATAAGAAAAACTAATGGACCATGTATTTTGAAATCCACCTTTTGACATGGACAAATCTAAGGAAGGTATGGTATATTTTTCTTAACAGAAAATGTGGCAAAAACAGTTATAGAAACCCTTATATATCAACGTTTTGATGCAAGTAGGGATGAAACCTTCCCAAGGGAAAATCAATCAAATGCTAAAAGCTATGAATGGTTAAATGAATTAAAGTCCCGATTTTTAGGCTTTTATTTTATGCAACAAATGTTCAAGATACATACTATAACTAATGTAGAAGAACGATATGAAAAATAATAGCACGCAAAATGCGTGCTATTTCTTTGAATTTATCTGTTTTATTATTTAGACTATTAGTAGCATTCAGTTATATTATTTTTTTTAGCATGATCATTTTTAATATATTCAATTAATAATTGATCAAGCTCTTGGCTATATTTAATAGAAATCGTTGAATTAAGCCCGTTTTTTAGGACAATGTCAATAAGTTCAGCTCGTTTCTGTTCAATTAAATGAAGCATTTCTTGTTTTGACACGAGAATTTGTCCTTTCTTTTTTAGATGGTTAGAATCATTTTTTTAGTATGATTTTTGATTATATTAAAGTATACCTTTTTATTTAAATGAATTCAAAGGAAGATGCTAGAAACAACAATGAATCTATTATAAATGTATCTTAGGAAGAAAGAAAAGGAGAAATTGTAAGTGTTAAGAAATTGACAAAAAAATGACATACTATGCAATATTTCAAGAAAGGGGAAATTTGTTAAAATAAAGAAGACATTTCCTTTTAGGAGGAGTAACATGGCTGATGTAAACATATTTCTGGCGTTCGGAGCAGGTTTTTTATCATTTATTTCTCCGTGCTGCTTACCATTATATCCTGCATTTTTATCGTATATAACTGGTGTTTCAGTAGGAGAGTTAAAAACTGAACAAGTACTGGTGCAAAAGAGAAGTTTATTACACACAATTTTCTTTTTAATAGGTTTTTCTTCAATATTTATAGCTCTAGGATTTGGTACATCTTTTGTGGGTCAATTCTTTCAAAACTACCAAGATTTAATTCGGCAAATAGGTGCAATCATTATTGTGATTTTTGGTTTAATGGTCGTTGGAGTATTTACGCCAGAATTTTTAATGAAAGAACGAAGATTTGAATTTAAAAATCGTCCAACTGGATATGTTGGTTCTGCTCTAATTGGGATGGCTTTTGCAGCAGGTTGGACACCTTGTACTGGACCTATTCTTTCGGCCGTTATTTGGCTAGCAGCATCAAATCCAAATTCTGCAATGTTGTATATGATCGCTTATATTTTAGGGTTTGCCATTCCATTTCTTGTTTTATCTTTTTTCATTGGCAAGCTTAGTTTACTTAAAAAGCATAATATGAAAATTATGCAAATCGGTGGATATCTAATGATTATTATGGGTATCTTATTATTCTTTGATTTAATGACTTCGATTATCATATTTTTAACACAAATTTATGGAGGTTTCACAGGATTTTAGTCCAAAAGGAATATTGATTTATTTGAAAATTATGCTATTTTTACTATTTTTTGCTATAATATAGTTATTAATGATAGAGATTGCTACAATTGCAAATATAATGGCAATATTGACTTATAAAGTCAAATGGCAATCGCTTTCATATTGGAGTTTGACTATCATCAGGCTTCCTTTATCATTATTGAGGAGGAACAAAGCGTGGCTAGAATATTAATTGTTGATGATGCCAAGTTTATGAGATTAACGCTTTCTAATATATTAGAAAAGGCAAACCATGAGATCGTCGGTGAGGCAGAAAATGGAGATGAAGCTGTAAATCTTTATGAAAAAGTAAAACCAGATTTAGTTACAATGGATATCACAATGCCGGGGAAAAATGGACTTGTTGCACTAAAAGAAATAAAAACAAAGCATGCCAATGCGAAAATTATCATGTGTTCTGCCATGGGCCAGCAAAAAATGGTCGTTGAAGCGATTGAAGCAGGGGCTAAGGATTTTATTGTTAAACCTTTTGATGAAAGTCGTGTTATTGAAGCGATTAATCGTGTTTTAGGATAAAAGAAGGGGCCATTTAGGAGAGAATCTTAAATGGTTTTTTTAAAAAATTCATATTAATTATAGTAGACAATTCAATTCTTTAACTAAACAAAAAATTGAAAGTTCTAGTAGGTAAATATGGTAAATTCGTATATACTAGGAATAGTAGCTGTAGAGTAAAGGGTTGATTTATTTGGTCACATTTTTTTCTTCAATCATTGCAGTCTGTATGGCATTATTCGTTATTTTCATTAGAATGAAATCTGCAAATAAGCCTGCTACTGCAAAGAAAATCATTTTACCGCCAATTTTCATGAGCACAGGTGCACTGATGTTTATTCATCCTATGTTTCGAGTAACAGTTGGTGAATTCTTTGAAGCTATACTAGTAGGGATGGTATTTTCAATTTTTTTAATTAAAACATCAAACTTCGAAATAAGAGACAATCAAATTTATCTAAAACGATCGAAGGCATTTGCGTTTATTTTAATTGGGCTCTTAATTATTCGAATCATTCTAAAATCTTATTTAAGTAATACCATCGATATTGGTGAGCTTAGTGGTATGTTTTGGATACTTGCATTCGGAATGATTGTTCCTTGGAGAATTGCTATGTTCCTTTCCTATAAAAAAACAAGAAACAAACTTGACACGACAACTCCAAGTATTCCACCACTTTAACAAATAAAAAAAACGAAACAAATTATATGTTTCGTTTTTTTTGTTTTGAGAATATATGGGATCCAGATCCTTTAAAATAGTGCTTTATATTTAGAAAAATCTATTTGTTTTTCATTCAATCGCTTAATTAAGAATTTATGATCTCGTTTAGGCGTGGCCATGATATAACCTCTGATAATTAAATCTTGAGTGATATTTGACGCTTTTTCATTTAAAGCAAGTTGACCTATTTTACCAGCAATTTTTGCTCGTGCTACATCACGAAAAAGCTCTGGTACTGGTTCAACAAGATCTTCCAAAAAGTTTTTTTCTTCCTGTTTCCATAAATGTCTCGTTTTTTCGAGATAATAGTCTTGCCAATCTAAATCGGATTTTCCATCTTCTTTAGGAAGTCTTTGAAGAAATTTTCGAAACATGAAAAAACCGCCGATTGCTAACATCGAAATTAAAAAGACGACCCAAAACATAATAAACCACAAAAACCAACCTTCTAACATGTTATTCACCTCTAGTGCTTAAATCTTTGGCAGGCATTCACCTTTATTCTTAAGTACATTGTATAAGGAAAAAACTTATCTGTTAAAACAATTTTTATTCTTGATGTCCAAACGCATGGTGTTCTTTTGCGAGTAACAATAAGGATTTTTTGACTGCTTCCACTTTTTTACGATCATAAGAAGAAGTCACTAAATCATCTAACTCAGCTTGAACATGATACATAGAATGTTTGTAGTAAATATCAAGTCGAATTGTTCCAACATCAGTTGGCAAATAAACAAATTCAATTGTACGTAACATAGTCTTTCCTCCTATAAATGCACACTTTATGTATATAAGAATTTAAAATTACATATTTTGTTTGAGTAAGTAAAATGGAACCCTATCCCAATAATAGCAGATAAATAGAAGATAATCACTACAACTTTATGTAAAAAGAGCCATCTGAACAATAAAAAAAGTGCCTGATAAATATCAGACACTAGTCCCTTCCGATCCGTACATGGTTAAGTGTCCCGCAACAAGCGAAATGTTTCGGAAGGGACATATTTATATTATACATTTTGACAGTTGTTAATGCAATCTTAGAGGCATTTAAGAGAAATTAATTCAATTAATTATTTCCTTTATTGAGTATAGCTAGATGGTGTATGATTGTTCATTCTAGGTACGGATATGAAGTAAAAGCGTTCAACATTTTGTTGCATAACATGTTGGTGAAGCTGCTTGACCTGATAAGATTGATGTTTATTTTGGAATAAATATAGTACATAAGCCAACTAAATTTGGAACACAGTATTTTTTATTTCACATGCTGGCATTCCTAATAAGCTAGCCATCGCTTTACATTGAATTAGCATAAAACCAAATAGACGTTGATCACTAGCTCATTAGATTGACTAGGTTGTTAAGGACTATAAACCATACACAATTTCATGCACATGTGGCATATTATAAACTGGAGCCGTGTATGATGGTCTATTCCCAATTGGAAATACTTTTACCATGTTATTATTAATAATCATTCATAAATGTATATGGACGATTAAGAAGTGACTTAAATTCATTATCATTATATTTCTTTTCTTGTAGTTGAAAGGTTTTTTCTGCTTAAATATCGAAAATTAGAAGAGGGAAAAGTAAGCGTAATCATAAACATATAACAGAGGGGAGATGGTTACGATGGTTATATATGAAGACTTTACTTCTTTTATTATGACTGATCAACATCAGCATGGATTATTATCTGAAGGTTTTGCTAGGAATTGGAATGAGAATAACTTCTTGGGATTTGAAAAAAAAGAATCAGTTTTATATGCAATTGCTCAACATGATCGGGCATGGATTGATATTGATGAATCACCTATCTGGAATGATAAGTCCGGAGCACCCTATTCATTTCATGATTATCCAATCCCGATTAAACTTCAATTTTATCGTAAAGGGATCGATGAGATCGAAAACCAAAACCAATATGCAGCATTACTTTGCAGTGTTCACTATACTAATTTTTTTATGGGTATGGCAGAGGATCATCGCATCAGAAGATATCTTGAAGATGAAAAAAAGAGACAAACTAAGCTATTCGATATATTAAATATCAAACAGACGGATATGGAATTGGACTTTCACTATCAATTACTTAAGTTTTGTGATAACCTTTCTCTTTTTGTATGTATGCAGGAGGCGGGAGCTTTGGATAGTGGGGTCCATGAATGGTTTAAAAATGGAATAAAACAACCATTTGAGCAGTTTCCTGAAAAAAACTTTCAAGTAGAGTGGAGTAGTTGTCATGAAATCATTATTTATCCTTTCCCTTTTAATGATGATTTTGAGATATCTGTTCCTATAAGAAATGTACCTAAAAATCTTATTTCAAAGTATGGAATAGAGGATGCATATCACAAAACACCCATTCATTTTAGAACTGTAAAAATAAAAGAAAATTAACTAGATTTTTTATTGATCAGATCTGAGCATGTGCTTAATATCAGATCAATCAATAAAAAAAACAAAAAATAGTTAAGAGTCAAAAAGCTACTATTGATAAGTAGCTTTTTTGTATGTAAACATATTTTATCAAATGGGATAAATTATCATCTTTGGAGAAAATATAGAATTAATAACGATTTTTTTTTGAGGTGGTTAGCATTGAAAACCAGGATTCCAATCCCTTTGCAAAAGCTATTAAGAGATAAGCAGGACGAGAAACAGAAAGATCTCGCAAAAGCTGAACAAAAAGTGGAAGAAAAGCATCAGGGTAGCCAAAATCAACTGAAAAATGAAAATAAAAGTAAAACACTAAGGAATCCAAAAGTTAAAATCAACTATAAAAAACAGGTACAAAATCAAGATGTACAGGTACAGGAAAAAATTAATATCGGTTTTGACCTCAAAAAAAATATGAATTATATAAAAGAAACGTTAGGAAATAGTTCTGACATCGTAATAAGGGATTTTCATGTTGGTCTTAACGGAGAAATTAAAATTGGCGTCATCTATACGGATGGTCTAACTAATTCAGATTCTGTTCAAGAGTTTATTCTTGAAAATCTAATGGTCAAAATTCGCAATGCAGAATTAGAATCAGAAGAGTTTCATGCTTCAAATTTAATGGACGCACTGAAAGCTGATTCACTACCAGTAGGAGAAATAAAAGAAATAAGTGAGTTTCAAAAACTTTTTTTACACTTATTGTCAGGTGATACAATCATTTTATTTGATTGCTATGAGAAGGGATTCGTACTTGGTTTTAGAAGTTGGGTTGATCGCGGTGTTCAGGAGCCATCATCACAAACTGTTGTTAGAGGTCCTAAGGACGGTTTTTCAGAAACACTGAGGACAAATACGGCATTAATAAGACGAAGAATAAAAGATCCGAACCTTTGGTTAGAAACAAGTCAGATTGGAAAAAAGACACAAACAGACGTTTCAATTATGTACTTAAAAGGAGTAGCGAATGACAAATTAGTCAAAGAGGTTCAAGACAGATTAAAGAGAATTAACATTGATGCTATTCTTGAAAGTGGTTATATTGAAGAACTCATTCAAGATTCAACATATTCTCCATTTCCAACTGTTTATAATACAGAACGTCCAGACGCTGTTGCTGGTGCAATTTTAGAAGGAAGGATTGCAATACTTGTTGATGGAACGCCCTTTGTGCTTATCGTTCCAGCATTATTTACCCACTTCTTTCAATCAAGTGAGGATTACTATCAACGGGCTGATATTGCATCTTTTATTCGAATCTTACGTTATATATGTTTTTTCCTGGCATTACTGACACCATCTTCCTATATTGCTGTTACGACATTTCATCAAGAAATGCTCCCAACCTCATTAATCATTAACCTTGCCTCTCAGCGTGAGGGTGTACCATTTCCAGCACTTGTAGAGGCGTTACTAATGGAATTAACATTTGAAATCTTAAGGGAGGCAGGAGTGAGATTACCTCGAGCTGTAGGTTCTTCTATATCAATTGTGGGTGCATTAGTTATTGGTCAAGCTGCAGTTGAAGCTGGCTTTGTTTCAGCATCGATGGTAATAGTTGTTTCCTTAACAGCGATAAGTAGCTTTGTATCTCCATCCTTTAATTTATCTATATCAATTCGAATTCTTCGGTTCTTGTTTATGTTTCTCGCAGCTACATTTGGACTGTTTGGTATTATTTTAGGATTAATTGTTATGGTTCTTCATCTTAACAGCTTAAGATCGTTTGGTATACCTTATTTATCTCCAAGCGCCCCATTTATTTTACAGGACCAAAAAGATAATATCCTACGCTTTCCGCATTGGGCTTTAGCTTCGCGTCCACGGTTAATCAATCAAAAGGATATAAAAAGAGGAGATACACCTCCTCCAAAACCAACACGCTAAAAACTCTCAGTTGCCGGGGGAAGAAAATGAAAAAAAGGAATTTGTATGTCATGATTAGTATCCTGATCATATTTCTATCAGGTTGTTGGAGCAGGACTGAACTAAACGAACTGGCCATCGTGACATCAATGGGAATTGATAAAACAGAAGAAGGGTATATGGTATCAGTCCAAATCGTTAATCCAAGTGAAATTGCTGGACAATCTGCATCAGGTCGGACAGAAGTTGTAAGCTTTATGAAAAGTGGAGAAACGATTTATGATGCTGTAAGACATTTATCTACTGATGCCCCTAGAAGAATTTATGTGGCGCATCTTCAGTTAGTCGTTATAGGTGAAGAACTTGCACAGGAAGGTATTGGAAAAGCTCTGGACGTGCTTTCCAGGCAACATGAATTACGTTCTGATTTCTTTATTACTGTTGCAAAAGGAACAACTGCATACGATGTTCTAAATGTCCAAACTGCTCTTGAAAAAATACCTTCAATAAAAATCGCAAACGCCTTAGAAAATTCAGAGAAAGCATGGTCGCCTACTAAGACTGTTAGGTTGGATGAGTTAATTAGTAGCATTGTCAGTAAAGGGAAAGAGCCTGTTTTAACTGGTGTATATGTGTATGGTGATCCTGAAACTGGAAGTGAATTTACTAATATACAAAATGTTTCCCCAGCAACTGGTTTAAGAATTAACTCAATAGGAGTATTTAAAAATGATAAGCTATTAGGTTGGTTAACGGAAGATGAAAGCAGAGGCTTTAACTATATAACAGATAATATAAAAAAGACACCTGTTACATTTGCATGTGAAGATAGTAAGGTAACAATAGATACTACCCGCTCAAAAACAAAGGTTAAAGGGAAAGTCGTAAAAGGAAAACCTAAAATAGAAATAGATGTTAACGCTGAAGGATTCGTTGGCGAAGTTGAATGCAGTATCGATTTAACAAAACCAGAAAGTATTCAACAGTTAAACGAAAAATATAAGGAATCGATAAAAGGGAAAATTAAAGCAGCACTTAAATCGATGCAGGATAATTATCAAAGTGATATTTTTGGATTTGGAGAAGTGATCCATCGTTCGGATCCTAAGGCTTGGAAGAGCCTTGAGAAGAATTGGGATCAAGAATTTGCAAAAATGGAAGTGACTGTTAATGTAATGGCAAATATTCGCCGATTAGGCACAATAACAGAAGAATTCCAAAAAGAAATTGAGGAGCAATGACCAATGTGGGCAATTATTGGTATGTTAACAACAGGTGTGGTTATTTCATTATTTGAAATTCCTCCCCTAGTAAAGAAGAGATGGTGGAGAGAAATTATTGCCTATTTTCTATTACTTTCAATCGGTATGACTTTTGCTGTTTTATTGTGTTTGAAAATTAATATCCCTACACCCATAAACTGGATAGAAAAAATATATAGTCCAGTAACATCTTTCGTCGAGCGGATTTTATCCTAGATGTTGGAAAGTACGAAAAGGATTTATAAAAAATGTGCATCCTTTTTAAATTAATCTGTTTTTTATTGTAAAAATAAACTTGATTACTATAATGTCATGATGAAAAACTTCGGTTGTAGGTGGGATGAGTGAATATGCTTGAAAAAGGAAAAATTAATGCAACGGAATTTCAATTATTAGTCATTGTATTTACAATTGGATCTTCCGTTCTTACTTCACCTTCACAAGTTACAAAGATTGTAAAACAAGATGCCTGGATTACATCAGCGTTAACAGTTCTAATCAGTTTATTTTTTATTTATCTATATAATAAAATAGCTGATCTTTATCCATCTATGACATTTATTGAATGTCTTGAAAAAGTGTTTGGAAAATGGTTAGGTAAAATCGCTGCCCTGATCTTTCTTTTTTATTTATATTACCTTACTGCTGGAGTACTCAGAGAAATCGGGAATTTTTTCACAACGCAAATATTGGTTGAAACGCCGATTGAGATAATCATGATCTTGTTTTTATTAACAGTTTTATACGGTGTCAGGTTAGGGTTAGAGGTTATCGTCCGCACTGCACTTATTTTTTACCCTTGGATAATCTTTCTTTTACTTATGTTATTTTTATTTCTCATTCCTGAAATCAAGCTAGAAAATGTTCAGCCAATTTTAGAAGCAGGATTAAAACCATTTATGAAGGCTACATATAACAATTTATCAATCCCATATAACCAACTAATAATCTTATTAATGGTAGCACCATATGTAAATGAAAAGAAACAAATGAAAAGGGCCTTTTATAAAGGGACATTATTTGGTGGTTTGGTAATAACACTGATCATATTATTTAGTATTTTAGTTTTAGGTGCAGAAAACAGTGCCAGACAATCTTATCCATCTTTTATATTAGGTAAAAAGATAAATATAGGCGGCTTTTTAGAACGCATTGAAGCCATTGTGGCCATTATATGGATACTTACAGTATATTTCAAAATCTCCATCTGTTATTACAGTTTATCAAATGGACTAGCGAATGTACTGGGATTAAAAAGTCATCAAATATTAATGTTTCCATTGTTTTTATTAATCATTTCTTTTTCAATTATTGCACATCCAGATATGGTTCATTTTCAACATTTCCTTGCGAAAACATGGCCACATTATTCTTTCACGATTTGTTTGTTTCTCCCGCTCTTAGTAGTAATCATAGGGAAACTTAGTAAGAAAATCTCTGCTGCTAAATCATCTTAGCTGAAATCTTGAAAAAGGAGGTGTTACATTGATTCCAAACAAGCTACAGCCGTTTCAGCTATTCGTTTTAATGGTTTTATTTGAAGTTGGAAGTTCGGTAGTGGTTGGATTAGGTTTAGAAGTAAAACAAGATGCATGGTTAGCAATACTTTTAGGGCTGTTGGGAGGTCTTGTTTTATTTTCTTTATATATTTATCTCTACACACAATTTCCAGACTTATCTATGATGAATTATCTTGAATTAATTGTGGGAAAGATGATTGGCCGATTACTTGCGGTCATCTATATTTGTTTATTCTTATATATTGCAGCAAGGGTTTTAAGAATATTCTGTGAGCTTGTTTTAATCACGATATTAGTCGAAACACCAATTTTGGTAATAGCAATTATGTTTATGGCAGTCATCTGTTTTGCCTGTTATTTAGGATTTGAAGTGATTGCAAGAACAGCAGAGATTTTCTTTTTTTGGGTCATGTTCTTTAGTTTCCTGTTTATCCTTTTTATCTTGATCAGTGGTCTTCCTAAGCTAGAAAATCTTCAACCTGTCCTTGAAGGTGGATGGCAACCTATATGGAAAGTTGCTTTCCCGACAATTTTTTCTTTTCCTTTTGGCGAATCTATTGTCTTTACTATCTTTTTTCCATATTTAAATAGTCAGAAGCAAGGGGTTATTAGTGGTTTTTTAGGAATTATTTTTAGCGGAATTATCTTACTAATTGCGACTACAGTAATGATTAGTGTTCTTGGACCATATGCTGCTAAAATCAGTACATTTCCTTTATTAGATACAGTTGAAAAAATAAATATTGGAGATGTCTTTCAAAGGCTCGATCCTATTGCACTTATTATGTTGATAATTGGTGGATTTTTTAAAATTACCATATTTTTTTTAGGTGCTATTGAGGGTATTTCAAATCTTATAAATAAGGATCAGATAACTAAATATACGATTCCGATTTTAGGAACTGCAGTTATTGCTTTGTCGATATTAATGGCGCCTAATTATATAGAACATGCGGTAGTTGGAAATAAAATAATACCAAAATACGTCTATATTCCATTATTTATGGTGGTCCCATTTTTATTAGTTATGATTGTTTTTTTTAAAAAGAAATGGCTAATGAATAAATAAAAATAATTTCTGATATCTACCTAATCTTTATTTGTAGGTTTAACTATCACTTAGATTTAAAGCTTCTTAATATTCCATATGAGTGTATCAACACCTCTTGAATAATAGGAAAGTGAATTCTCTTCAATAACATTGAATGAAAACATAGAAAAGAGTGTATTCATAGATATATTCGTGTTTACGGTTTGTAAAGGCCATGGGCGATGATGAATATCCCCGCAATACATATTTCCTCGCTTATCATTACTATATAAACAATACCTTTCAATAAACCAATGTTCTAACGTTTCTTTTTTTGCATAAAAGACATCCTGGTTAGGTGAATAACTTCCTTTAAATTCAATAGGAATATTTGTTTTTGCTTTACGAATGCTTTTAACATGAAAGGTTGGTCCATCCTGTTGATAAGAAATTGAAGCAAGAGAATATGGCAAGTGATACCATCTTTTCGCTATTGTATACGATGCTAAATCATTCACGTCTAGGGATAAAAAGTAAATACCTGGTTTTCCGTTATAACGGACGTATGTTCTGACATTAATTTCTGAAAAGGTTGGAGTAAGCGATATAGTTGGCAAGTAACGATGATAAATCCCTTCCATAACAAATACAACAACACCAATCCAGGCTCTATCATTATATGTATCAATTTGTAATTGAGATGGAATATAAGGTCGTAATACTTCTGGTGAAATTGGCCAATGTGTAAACAAAAGATTACGCCATGATTGCCGCATAATCCATTTCTTTTCAGGCAATGAGAATGGACGATGAGTAGTTTCGTTTAATACATTCATAAAAAGATCTCCTTAATTACAGCTAATTCTTGTTCGTTCATTGATTGCGTGTTGTTGTACCTATTATTCTAGTCTCCACTTTAAATTTTAATACATTTGCAAAAAATAGGATCCTGATTAAAATACATTTCGATTAAATATAAATTAGTCCTAGCAATATAAATAATTAATATAATTTTTAATTATTGGGAAATAATGAGAATAATCAAGGGTGTAATTTTTAAGTTACTGGAGTAGTGATTATGTCGAATTTTTTAGATTATATGGTTTTTGCCATGATGTTGATTTTATTCATCATCTTTTTATTTATGCTAATTGGATGGCGTTGGATTTTAAAAAGAATCGTAAAGAAATATGGAAAGATCATCTTAACTGATAGTTATCAAGAAAATATCATGGAATTGATTCCAGGACTAAGGCATATGGGAATTCAAAATATGTTAGAAAATAGTTTGCGAGCTGAGACAGGTGATATCCTTCATCGTCCGCTTGGGTCTTCAAAAAAATGGCCACACTTAGATTCCATTACATTTATTCCTGCCCAAACTTCACCATTTCCTATTGATGGTGAAGAAGATGTTGATGTAAAAGTTACAATAGGACCTAAAGCTAAAAAACCTTTGGATCTAAACATTCCACTCATGATCAGCGGAATGGCATACGGAATTGCACTAAGTGAAGAAGTAAGACTTTCGTTAGCAGAAGCAGCTAAAAATGTAGGAACGGCGATAAATTCTGGAGAAGGCGGTGTATTACCAGAAGAATTAGACAAAGCTGGAAAGTATATTCTACAATATGCCAAAACAAAATGGTCAAAAGAGGAAGATACGATAAAACGTGCTGATATGATAGAAATCAAGCTTGGCCAGGGGGCGTTATTTGGTGTAGGAGCAAAGATTTCACCAAAAAATTTAACAGGACGTGCTCGTAATGTGATGGGTTTACAAGAAGATGAAGATGCTGTGATTTATGACCACTTTTTTGAAGATCAAACATTAAATGATTTAAAAAATCTAGTTGAAGATTTACGGGAGCTATCAGGTGGTGTCCCAATTGGGGTAAAAATGGGTGCTGGCGGTAAAATTGAAGAAGATATTGATCATGTAATTGAACTAGGGGTGGATTATATTGCAATTGACGGGGGACAAGCTGCAACATTAGGTGCACCACCGATACTTTCTGATGACATGGGAATACCAACTATACATGCAGTTGTTCGTGCTGTAAAACACCTTGAAAAAAGAAAGATGAAAGAACATATTAGTTTAATCGTTTCAGGCGGACTTTTAGTTCCTGGTCACTTTTTAAAAGTACTTGCACTAGGTGCTGATGCTGTCTATGTAGGTTCCGCCATTTTATTTGCAGTTGCACATAATCAATCATTGAATGCAATGCCATTTGAACCGCCGACTCAAGCTGTTTGGAACCAAGGGAAATTTAAAGATAAATTTAAAGTAGAAGACGGTGTGAAAACAGCCGAGAAATTCCTGACTTCTAGTACGGAAGAAATGAAAATGGGTTTAAGAGCCATGGGGAAACACTCTTTAAAAGAATTATCAAAAGAAGATTTAGTCTCATATGATGAGCTAACAGCTAAAATGGTTGGAATACCTTTCTCCTTTGAACCATGGGTTAATAAAAATAATAGTCAAAATCAAAATGAATAACATAAAATGTATAAAATCCGTTCTTTGATCTTGTTGTAGTATCTGAGCGGATTTTTAATATATTGGTAATTAGTTACTTTAAAATAGAGGCAATCTGCTTAATAAAGATATTCTGTACAAAAAGTTTAGGTTGAAATTCTTCAAGGTACGCAAATCCTCTATGTTAAATAGGATTTTTTAAGGTTCTCATTTATTAGAACACAACTCTTTATACCTTTTTTATAAAATGTGTTTTATATACAAAAATGAAGTTTATGAGTTTAATTAAAGGAAATAGTAATAATCTCTCCTTTTTTATATACATAATATAAAAAAGGCTTTCAATATTAGTTGATACTCATCTTGAAGCCCTCAAAATTATGATTTAGTTCTCTTTATTTTTTCTTTATTAGTTCATTTCGATCGTCAGTCTGAGGTGGTTCCTCTAACCAGCTGTGTTTAATCAAAATATTTGCTCCATCTTCAGCATATAAAGCTATCTCTGGTATGAGAGTTGCATATTTTAATGCGATATCTCTTCTTGGACTTGCGCCCATTGCTACCCCATAATTTCCAACACCAGCAGCAATCATCGCTGAAACATGAAACATGATTAATTTATCTGAGAATATTGGAATAGTATTATCTGTTACGGCAGTGTCCCATGACATTGGAGCAGGTAAATCATACTTTTTTAATATTTCACTAAAAAGATCTATATGTTTCTGCGCTAATTGCTTACCTCTAACTAAATAATTGATTACTTCTTTATTTTGAGCTATTTGAGAGAATCCTACAATTAATGTTTTGCCTATCATGTTTGTTTGAATATTAATAAATAAATGTGTAATTTCAATTGAAGTAAGTGGTCGTTTTTTGCCAATAAAACCTGCTAAAAATTGCTGACTATCAATAAAATCAACTTTATCTGGTATAGAGATAAAAGGCGGGCGTACATAAGTGCCTTGTTTTAGCATTAATTCCCTTGAAAGATATTTTAATTTAACAGAAGATTGTAATACTTCTTTATGAAAGGCAAAAATGTCTTCTCTTGTTACAAAACCAAGAGCCATACTACTAGCAGTCATGCCAAGAATTGACATTTGACGTAAATACATCAAAACAAATGTGTCTGAAAAAAGCTTATGTTTTTTTGAAATGACATCCTCATTCGTAAACCCTACTGGTACAGGAAAGTGTTCTTTTTGGAAAAGTTCTTTTAAAAATATAAGATTATCGTTTGATGTTTTTAATGCAAGCTCAATAACTGGGCGAACTTCTTCATCTTCTAGATTTTCGAGGAATTGAGTAAGCATACAGATTAATGCAGTATCATTCATATACTGCGACCAGAGTGATGACATCTCTGCCGCTGTTAGGCGAATAGCCTTTTTATCTTGCATGGTGACCTCCCTGAGACAGCTTTTTGAAATATTTTGCGCTGTTATATCGTGAATTATTCATGAAAGGAAGGATTCTGCCTGGATAAAAATTGTTTATAATTACTATTAATGTAACTTAACATATACACATACATATGAGGTGCAATAAAATGAAACGTAGCGTAAAAATAATAGGAATAGGTTCATATTTACCAAAACGAATTGTAAAAGCTGAAGAAATCGATAAAATGTTTTCTCAATCTATTGGATGGTCCGAAAAAAAATCCGGTGTGAAGCAACGATACTATGTAGATGGGGAAACCGCATCATTCATGGGAGCTGAAGCTGCTTTACAAGCAGTTCAAGATGCAGGCATTTCTCTAAATGATATTGATTGTATTATTAGTGGAAGCGGAACAATGGAACAAGCTATACCTTGCACTGCATCCTTGATCCAGGAACAATTGGGACTTCATCATTCAGGTATCCCATCTTTTGACGTGAACTCAACTTGTCTAAGCTTTGTGTCAGCATTAGATATGATTTCATATGCAATCGAATATGGAAGATATAAGAATGTTCTATTGGTTTCTTCAGAAATTTCATCTGTAGGGTTGAACTGGGATCAACCAGAAAGCAGTATCTTATTTGGTGACGGTGCTGTCGCCATTGTATTATCTAAATCTCATGATCATTCAGGAATTATTAGTTCCCATATGGAGACGCATAGTTTGGGTGCACATTTATCTGAAATAAGAGGTGGGGGAACAAAGATACATCCAAAATTTTATGATGAACAAACAAAAGATGATTTCCTTTTTGATATGGATGGAAAAGCTTTATTTAAATTATCTTTTAAACTACTTCCTAGTTTTATTGAAACGTTATTTTCATCTACTAATCTTTCAATAAAAGATATACATATGGTCATACCTCACCAAGCAAGTGCTTCTGCGATGAAAATTATCAGGAAAAAACTTGGCGTAGATGAATCAAGGTTTATGAATATTATTGAAAACTATGGAAATATGATTGCAGCGTCTATCCCGATGGCACTTTATGAAGCGATTAAACAAGGAAGAGTAAACAGGGGAGATACAATATTACTTTTAGGTACATCTGCCGGTCTATCAATTGGAGGCATCGTTCTTGAGTATTAAAAAGAAACGAATAATGATTACAGGTGCAAGAGCACCGATTACACTTCATCTATGCCGAGTCTTAGCAGAGTCAGGAAATGAAATCTATACGGCTGACAGTGTTTTTCATGCACTAGCAAAATCATCGAGATATAGCAAAGAATACTTTTTATATCCAAGTCCAAAATTTGAAACACATCGGTTTATTGAGTGCTTAATTCAAATTATTAATAAGAGAGAAATTGATGTATTGATACCAACATGTGAGGAAACTTTCTATATATCGATGTTCCGGAAACAATTATCACACTACTGTGATGTGTTCGTAGATGAATTTGATAAAATGAAATTACTTCATCATAAAGGCAACTTTATACAATTTGTAGCAGATCTGGGTTTCAAAACCCCTAAAACGTTTTTACTCTCATCGCAATTGGTTCCATTTTTTATTGAAAGGGAATTCCCTAGCGAATTTGTATTAAAAAAAGTATATTCACGTTTTTCTGAGTCAGTTACTTTTTATAAGTCTGGTGATGAAATACCGAAATGTGATTTTACAAATTCGTCTTGGTTAATTCAGGAGAGAATTAGAGGAACACAATATTGTTCCTACGGCATCGCTAGAGATGGGAAATTACTTGCACATGCGGTCTATAAATCCGAATTTACTGCTGGTATAGGAGCGACACTTACATTTGAACACAGTGAAAAAGATGATATTGAACTTTTTGTAAAAATGATAGTAGAAAAGTTATCGTATACAGGCCAAATATCATTTGACTTTATTGTGAATCAAGCTGGTATTGCGATACCAATAGAATGTAATCCTCGAGCAACGAGCGGGTTACATTTATTTGGCAAGGAAATTGCACATTCGATAATAAATGATGAAATACGAGAAACTATGTATCCTAAGAAGGAAACGAAAGAAGCAATTAAATTAGGTGTTCTTCTATATAGCATGAAAAATGTTAAAAGCATATATCAAATAAAACGATTTTTTCTAATGTTGTTTACATATAAAGATACGGTTTATCGAAAAAACGATAAAACTCCATTTTTCTATCAATTCATCTGTATGTATGACTTATGGAAGGCTAGTCGAAAGAATCATGTTAACATGCTAGAACAGTCAACTTATGATATTAGCTGGGATGGTGAAGATATTTGAATGTATTAGTAACTGGAGCAACAGGATTTTTAGGTCAAAAACTAGCTTACAGATTGGTTTCACTTGGATTCAATGTCACTGGCATTGGACGTAATTGGGAAATAGGTAAACAGTTAACAGAGAAAGGAATTACATTTGAAGCAGCAGCATTAGAGAATCAAGAACGGATTATAGAGCTTTGTAGAAATCAGGATTATGTTTTTCATAGTGGAGCGCTTTCGTCACCATGGGGGAAATATAAAGAATTTTATTCAGCAAATGTTATAGGCACGAAGAATGTCATTGAAGGCTGCAAAAAGTGGAAGGTTAAACGTCTTATACATGTATCAACACCAAGTCTTTATTTTTATTATGATGAGCGCCGAGATGTGAAAGAAACAGATCCTTTACCGGAAAAATTTGTTAACCATTATGCGGAAACGAAATATTTAGCTGAGTTAGAAGTTGATAAAGCTTTTCAGGAAGGTTTGCCGACAATTACCATTAGACCGAGAGCCATTTTTGGCCCTGGAGATAACGCAATTCTACCAAGGTTGATTAGGGTTTGTGAAAAAGGAGTTTTTCCGAAAATAGGTAATGGAGAGGTCGAAATTGATCTTACCTATGTTGAGAATGTTGTTGATGCATTACTACTATGCCTTAGCTCAGAGGAGTCAACTTTAGGTACCAAATATAACATTACAAATGGTGTCAGAGTTAATTTATACGATATGATCAATGATGTTATGGGGCAATTGAATAAGACGACGAAATTTAGAAATATTTCTACTAAAAAGGCATTTTTTATTGCTAGGTTACTAGAATGTACCTCAACAATTTGTTTAGGTGGAAAAGAACCACTGTTAACTCGTTATACCGTAAGTGTTCTTTCACAATCACAAACATTATCAATTGAGAAAGCTCGACGGGAATTAGGTTATCGTCCAGCTCTTTCAATTGAGGATGGAACGAAGGAATTTGTAGAATGGTGGAAAATGCATGCTAATTAACAAACTTAAACTTTATGAATGTGGTTACTGTACACATCCAGAAAAGGTTGTTTTACCAAATGGCTCACTAAAACGATTAAAATTTCCGGCAACAGTTGCTTTATTACAGCATCCTACAAGAGGGTATATTCTTTTCGATACAGGTTATGCCGCTCGTTTTTTTCAAGCAACGAAAAAATTCCCTTATTCAATCTATGCGAAATTAACACCAGTGTTTTTCTCGGAAGAAAAAGCAATCGTAAACCAATTAGAAAAAGACGGAATTAAACGAGAGCAAATTCATACGATTATTCTTTCTCACTTTCATGGTGATCATATCGGCGGATTAAAAGATTTTCCTAATGCTACAATTTTAACTTTTAAAAATGCCTATCAATCGATTCGATCGATAAGTAAATTCAGAGCACTATTAAAGGGATGTTTGCTTGATTTACTTCCAAATGATATTGATACGAGAACTTCGTTTATAGATCAAGGAGAGATTGTCTTGGATAAATGCTATGGAGATTTTTCAAAGGGTTATGATGTGCTAGGTGATAACTCAATCATTGCAGTTGATTTAACAGGGCATGCAATAGGACAATTTGGAATTTTTGTAAATCTTCTAAGCGGTAAAAAGGTCTTTTTATGTGCGGATGCAGTATGGGTTAGTCAAGCATATGAGCAGCTTATTCTTCCACATAAAGTAGCAAGTTTTATTATCGAAGATGTTGAGGCTTATAAAAAAAATATAAAAAAACTGCATCATTTATCAATAACAAATCCTGATATTGATATTTTGCCGACACATTGCAGCAAAACATGGGATCAGGTGAAAAAGGGGTTTGTTTATGAATAAACTAGAACTTGTAAAACAATTTTTGATAACGAAGTTTAGACGGAATTTTTCTAGCATCGAAGAATTGCAATCTTTTCAGAATCGTAAAATAAAAAAACAACTATCATTTGTGATGAATCATTCCCCTTTTTATCAAATGTTTTATCATGATTTTCAAAAAGCTATTAACAATAACAATTTATCAGCCCTGCCTATAATAGATAAATCCATCATGATGAACCATTTTGATGATTTAAATACTGTAGGAATTAAAAAGGAAAGTGCTCTTAAATTAGCAATTGAGGCAGAGAGATCCAGAGATTTTTCACCAAAGCTCGGACATATTTCGATAGGGTTATCCTCTGGAACAAGTGGAAATCAAGGCGTCTTTTTAGTAAGTGACAAAGAATCTGCCATGTGGGCTGGGACGGTTTTAGCTAAGCTATTACCAGGTAAATTGTTTGATAAGCAAAAGATTGCGTTTTTTCTTCGCGCTAACAATAATTTATATAGGACAACTGCAAATGGCCGTATTTCCTTCACTTTTTTTGATCTATTCGATGATCTTCCCTTACATATTGAGCGAATTAATAAATTGCAGCCTACTATTATTATTGCTCCTCCATCCATGTTAAGGAAATTAGCAGAATGGCAAATGGATGAAAAGATTTCAATTCGGCCACTTAAGATCATTTCGGTCGCTGAAGTCTTAGAGGAAATTGATAGAAGATTAATTGAAACTGTTTTTAAACAGACTTTGCATCAAGTGTATCAATGTACTGAAGGATTTTTAGCAGCTACATGCTCAAAAGGTATTCTTCACATAAATGAAGATCTAGTATTAGTAGAAAAAGAATATCTTGATAAGGATAAAGGTGTATTTGTGCCAATCATCACTGATTTTACTAGGAAAACACAACCAATCATTCGATATCGATTAAATGATCTATTAATTGAAAGAAAAACTTCTTGTCCTTGTGGATCTCCTTTCTTAGCATTAGAAAGAATTGATGGTCGTTGTGATGACTTATTTTACGGATATAAAAACAATAGTAAAGAGATAGGAATCCTTTTTCCAGATTTTATCCGACGGGCAATCATGTTAGCTTCTGATCTGATTCTTGAATACAAAGTAACCCAGCTAACTTTGGATTTGATTGAAATAAAACTTAAGGTAAAAGCAAATCAAGAATTAGTTTCAGAAAGTGTGAAGAATGAGCTTGGAGCTATTTGGGCACACCATCAGTTAGTCATCCCCGACATGCATTTTCTTCCATATGATTTAATCCCATCTGCTAGTAAACGTAAACGGATTGCAAACGAGATGAGGGAACAATTCGATGGTAAAATTGTATAATGCAAATGATATGGATTCAATTGAATGGTCAACAAAGCAGGATGGAGAATTCATAAGGGGATTTTTTGAGCCTTTAATAAAGAAGGGTACACAGGCAACAATTAAAAATATAGAGACAAGTATTTTTTTACTGGAAATCGATGATCTTATTTTACCAATTACTATAAATGAAAAAGAATTTAATAATTCATATGTGGCTTCACCATATACACATTATATTAGTTATGCGAAAGAAGAGCTTTGGGAACTAGGAAATAGGAGACTAGAAAAACTCTTTACACATATCCTAAGCATAATAGGATTTATACTTCGTAAAAGTAATATAAACAAAGTTATAGTTGTAAATAACTTTCTTATGTCAACTAACCTATACCCGCACATTTCAAATGACCAGGTTAAAAGATTAACTGCCTATCTTACAAGCTGTTTTCCACAGCATACGATTCTATTTAGATCCATAAATGAAACACTACATCACGATATGATCACTGGGTTAAGAAGAATAGGCTATAAAGGTATCATGTCTCGTTCAATTTATTTATGGGATCCTAAAAAAACGTTAACAAGAAAACAAAGAAAGGTCCTAAATCAAGATCAGAAACTTATCCAAAAATTTGGTTATCAAATAAGAGATATAAAAGATGATGAATATTCGATTATTGAAGCATTATACAATCAACTTTATATAGATAAATATTCAAAAAACAATCCACAATTTACAAAGGATTTTTTTGAAAATATAGTGACAAATAAGCTTCTCTATTTCAAACTAGTATGTAAGGATTCCGAAATATTAGGTGTAATAGGGTGTTGGGTGAAAAATGGCGTACTTACAACTCCTATTTTAGGTTATTTAGTAAATCGTGATAAGGAATACGGGCTTTATCGAGTATTATCATATTTAATTACAAAAGAAATCTTGGCTCATCACTATTTAGGCCATCGAAGTGCTGGTGCTTCAAAATTTAAGCAAAAGCGAGGCTCAATTCAGGAGATTGAATATACTTACTTTTACCAGGAGCATTTACCATTCAAATCAAAACTAGCTTGGAGTTTTTTAAAGTGGATAATGGATTTCTTTGTTGAACCCCTAGCAAAGAAAATGAAATTTTAAGTTTCCATTTCGTTCATAGGATGATATTACCATCATTTTTCCGTTCGATTTTTTGTTACTATATTCGTAGAGTACATGATTTGTGAAAGGAAGGAAAATGATGAAAAAACATTACGTCCTCCTTATAATGACAGGACTTTTTATTTTTCTTGGAGGACTTTTTTCTGGAGTAATTTTCTCAGAAAATAACTTAACTCAAAAAAAGTTAAAAACAGATCAGTCACCTCTATCTGCAAAGCAGTTAAAACAAAAACAGTTTCCAAAGATAGAACATTTGAAACCAAAAGTATTGATCGGATATGTACAGGATTTTCGTGACCCTGCCTCAATTGATTATACCGAATTAACACATGTCATTTTTTCCTTTGCTCATCCCGCAAGAGATGGAAAACTATTGCTGAATGGTGAATCGGCACTATCTAATTTACGGTTAATGGTACAAAAAGCACATCAAGCTGATAAGAAAGCAATGTTGGCTGTGGGCGGCTGGTATCATATTGAAGGTGGAGAATCATACGATTACTTTAAAGCGGCGATTTCTAATCCAGTATCCCGTCATAAACTTATTAATGAATTAATTGGAATAGCAGACCGAGAAAATCTAGATGGTATAGATATAGACTTCGAACATCCTCGTTCGAAAGAGGATGCACACCATCTTGCAGTTTTTACAAAATCTTTAAGCGAAAAATTACATGCAAAAGACAAGGAGATATCTATTGCCGTCTATTCAAAAATCCACAGTGTAACTGGAACAGAAATCCATTCGGTTGTATTTGAACCAAAAATGTTTAACACGGTCGATCATATAAATATCATGGCATATGACGGTCAGTGGGATGGTGAGTACAATGCAGCCAATTTATCTCCTTATTCATTCACTGTAAATATTGTTGACTACTGGTCCAAGCTATTTGACAAACATGGAATTTCTAAAGAAAAACTAGTATTAGGGGTTCCTTCTTATGCACAACCTGAAGACTTATCAATTAAACAAGTTTCATATGCTGCCATCCTTAATAAGGATCCAGCAAACGCTGAAAAAGACCGTGTTGATATGAACGGTACCACTTATCATTATAATGGAGTAACAACTATTCAAAAGAAAACAAACCTAGCACTAGAAAACGGCTTTGGCGGGATGATGCTCTGGGAATTAGGGCTCGATGCAAAAGGGTCAAAAAGTATAACGAATACAATTTCAGAAGTTTTTAATCAAGAGCAAGCCTTACAAAAACAATACGCATTTAAATCCGGATCATAATAGAAAATAAAAAGCTGTTGAGTTATACTTAACAGCTTTTCATTTCAATTAAAATAGATACGTATAGGTAATCACTCGGCAACATTTGATTTAGTAAGCGTAAAGTAAATTACATTTCTTCCTTCTCCAATTCTTCTTTGATTCTTTCTTCTTCCTCTTTCACACAAATTCGTGTGATCTGTTCATTCAGCATATGATTTACATAGTCCATTTCTTCATTACAAATAAATTTATCGTCATTTTTCATTGAAAAAACACCTTCCTATCCATCATCTCTTTGTTATTTTGCTAAAAAGAGAGACCTGTATACCATGATTTTTTATTATGATTTTACCTTAGTTTTGATTGATAGTTAAAATGGAGAGTAGGTTACTACATACACTGTATTTGCATGAATAAACAATATCTGCCTTTAGAAATAAAAAAGCTTGAGGATTCCTATTAATTAGGATCTTCAAGCTTCTGTTTAAATTGTAATCATTTTTGCTTATACCGAACAAAACTTTTCAGTATCAGTATGTAAAAAAAGGATGTTCTCTAATTCTTTTTCGGTTGCTTCATAAAATTGTCTTCCGTCAGGCATCTTGTACAAATTTTTATGTAAAAGGGCATCAATGATGTCAACTTTGTTCGATACTTTTCGATTATTTGATCCACACATAAAACCACCCCTATTATTGAAAGCGTTTACAATAATATTTTAATAAATAATGTAATGAATGTCAAATAAGAAATGTGCAATTCTAATTGGAGGGACATAATAGGTATGATTGATAGGAATAATATGTAGTAGAAAGTTATCAGTATATAAAGAATAAAAAAGTCTGAATGAACCATCTATGAAACCAATGTATTCAGTCAGACCCTTTTTTAACCTATTATAGGATTCCCTATTGATTTGTTGTTTACTAAAGAGTTGGCTTAACAACCATAAACCAAAGCATTGTCAGTAATAATATAATATAAATCCAAATCGTGCGATTAAGCTTTCCGACTAATAACTCTCTATTATGATTTATCTCATCAAATTTCCGAAGTGTTGGGGAAAAAGCACGGGCTAGAAAGAATAATGAACAAAACATGGTAATAAGTGTAAAAACGACCCAAGGTGTACTCCAAGACCATGGACCTGTCATCACGAGCAAGATTCCTGAACCAACAAGTACATGACCTGAATGCTTCGAGAGTCTAACAACTAATTTGAATGTGTCCAATTGGGTAACTAATTCTTTATCCCCGGCCACTCGAAGTTTTTTTATAAGTGGTATGAGAATAAAGAAAGGACCTATTGATATGATAGCGCTAACAACGTGAATAAAGATTAAAAATCGATAAAGTAAAAATTCCATTTCCATTTCCTGTTATTCATTTACTGGACTAAACTCATGAACCCATACTCTCATATGCGGAAGCCAAGGCATTCCAGGATGATATGACAAAATAGATTCCTTGTATTCTTCTACTGTATCGTAACCTTCCTGGTGTGCATGTTCATTAGTTAATTCGCCAAGTGATTGAGAATACACGCGATCCACTCTGAATTTTTTACCCTCTAAGATCCTAATTTCTCCTACATCAGCATATCTACCATTTCTGCGAGTAGCTGTTTTCTTACCCTCAATAACTTTTTTTACATCTGCTGGCATAGTTACAAGTCGTTCAATTGAACAAGTTTTTGGTGGTAGGCTATTATGTACATCGTGATTAGACATATAAAAACTCCCTTCATCATTATTCCTTAATACTATATCATAGGCTGAATAAGACTAGAAACCTAAGTGAGAAAGAATTTGATGCTTCTTAAAACACCATAGATCTATAATATGATAAAATTAAATTGATATATATAACTCTTATACTCTCTAACTATCAAGCCAAGTAAGTGGATCAAAAGGAAGCGGTTAAATCGTATAGGGTTGGGTCACTATTGATTAAAATGTAGAAAGTATGTGAAGACAATAATAAGGATTAGAAAAATAATTTATATTTTCCTTGGTTTCATTTTTATGGGTTTAGGGGTATTAGGTATTATTATGCCGTTCCTTCCTACAACTCCATTTTTACTTTTGGCGTCAGTATGTTTTGTCAGAGGTTCTAAGAAATTTGAAATTTGGTTTAAAGGAACGAGACTTTACAAAAAATACATAGAAGAATTTGTTGAAAACCAATCGATGTCATTAAAGCAGAAAATATCGTTGAATATATTTGCCGATTGTATGATCGCGATCCCGTTTATATTGACTGAGAACGTATTTTTAAGAATGGCACTAATCTTTATTGTTGGTTATAAATATTATTATTTCATTTTTAAAATTAAAACGGTAAAAGTAAGGTAGAAGATATATGTATTAATTGAAAAGATTTTGCTGAAACTTGCTAAGCTATTAATTAGGAAAATCATAACTTATAAACTAAAGTTTAAATATTTGTAGTTATTTTCTAGGATTAGTCGACTAGGTTTAGCACTATAGAATCAGTAAGCTTTGATTATAGTATGCAAATACAAATTTCGTATACGCATTGGAATTCCAAATAGTAGTCCATAATACTCTGAATGAAAAGTAGTTATTACTTCATTAATGAAGTAATGACTACTTTTCATTCATTAATTGCTTAACAGCAGGAAGATCAGCAGGAGCCCATATTAATGAGTTTAAATTTTCTCTTTTCAGCCAAATCAATTTTGAATGTTCGCGAGCAATCGGATATCCCTCAGTGATTGCACAACGAATACAAAACAAGTTAATAATAAACGGTTCGTATTCATGTGTGTTTATATGAAAAATATTTTGAGCTTCAATTTTACATTCTAATTCCTCACGTATCTCCCTTTCTAAAGCTGTGTAAATGTCCTCATTTTTATTAATTTTCCCACCTGGAAACTCCCACATATTTGGTAATGACATATCGAGAGATCTTAAAGCACATAATATTTCATTTTTGTCATTTTCGATGATGGCAGCGACAACTTTTACCGTTTTTTTCATAGGTACTCTCCAATCTATAAGATAAATTTTTAAGTTCTTACCACATTTTTCATTAAATCATTACAAAAGGATTAAATGAAAGAAAATAATAATAACAATATAAAAATTTTTGTTCTCAGACAAATAAGTCGTGACGTAAAATCACTTCAAACGTTGATTATCATTTTAAGTAAGTTAATTTCATCCAACTCAAATATGACAAATTATTTATTCCTTGTCACTACCAAGTGAGATCTCATAGCTAATATAACTCCATCTGCCTTTGTTAACATAGCCAAAAACAATTTATGCTTTTCAATATAACTAATCACAGCAAAATAGTTTTTAAAATAAATGACCTGATCTTAGTTACTCAATTAAAGGGCAAGATTGTGTTTGACTTTAATCGAAACTCTAAGTTAACAGTGTTAGAATGCCACCTCGCATCAGTTGATGTAGAACTAATCCTTGGTCTAATCCCTCGGAACCACCGGGTAGAAGCCGCAGTAAAACAAGGAGACTACAACGTGATAGAGTGGCTTCTTAATCTTCTTTCAAGCCCCTACGCGCACTCCCCCGAACAGGCTGAATACTGTTACACTGCCTGCGCCATCAACCCGTCCTTACCGAATCTTTTGCGGTACATGATTATAGAAGCATTAGGGATGATTCTTTCTGCTTTTCTACAATCACGTTGACACCTTGTCATAAAGCCTTCCTTTAGGCGTAATTAATCTACCAGAAAACTCATTAGCTTCATGCTCTTTAATTAATAATTCTGTATTAGATTTTATAAGGCTAGGTATTAAAAGAAGGTCCAACATAATATGACTATAGTAAAGTTAAGTCTTCTGTTTCTGGAGTGTTCATAGGGGGTGTCAAGTTATCGTTTTCTTTGAAAGACCCGGATATTTAACTTTGAATCACTTATCCAATGATAAGGGGGTAATCTCCTTACATCGGGGGTAAGGCATCAATTTTAAACCTTCTCGAGACCCTATTTCGATAGTTGAATTCAATAGAGGTAAAAGAGCTAAAAAAATATGTGCTTCTATAGCCGTTACAATCGCCGTCAGGCTAGAGAAGAGTCGTTGTAGAAACCAACTTTTCTTTAAAAATCCTTAAAAGAAGAAACGATAAAAATTTATATTAAAGAAATGTATACATCAGAAAAAGCTAAAAATCCTGTGATTAGAATCCAAATAGAAATTTTATAGCCAACTCTCAGAAAACTGACAATAGCAAGGATTGAAGCTATAATTGAAAAAACTATAGAATGTCAATTAAGAGTTTAATAAGATAGAGGGTCCATATATATGCCTCTAGAACAATTAGAAAAGACACTTATTAAATATCTTTTCGTGACGATAGGGTAGGTGAATGTTTTGGATGAGAAGGATTGTCTGATCTTGCAATATTTGTATGAAAACCCGAATTTAACAAAGGCTGCAGAGCGTTTTTATATGACGCAGCCTGCTTTGACGTATCGAATTCGGCAAATTGAAAAGGAGTTTCAGATTCTGATTTTCTCAAAGAATGGGAAAAACATTAAGATAACACCTGCTGGTGAATATATCGTCGGGTATGCAAAAAGAATGCTAACTGATTTGCGCAGGACGAAAGAGTATTTGTTAAATATGGGGAATGAGGTGCAAGGAAGTTTAAAAATAGGAGTGAGCAGCAACTTCGGGCTTTACAAATTGCCTTCGATTCTAGAATATTTAATGAACCAATATCCGAAAGTTCATGTGAATGTGGATACAGGCTTTAGTACGGAAATGATGGATTTGCTCATGGAAGGGGAGATTGATGTTGCAATCGTAAAAGGGGATTATAACTGGTCAGATCAAACGTATCTCCTCAATGAAGAAAATATTTGCCTTATCTCCAAGAATGAAATAGATTTAGATGAACTTCCTGAATTACCGATGATTAATCGAAAAGAACCAGCCGTATTAATGAAATATAAAAATGTTTCATCAAGTCCTCTAGATAAAAGCATCAATAGTTGGTGGGATGAACGATACGAGCAACCACCGCATATTACAATGCAAGTAGACAGTTATGAGACGTGTAAAGAAATGGTGAAAAAAGGGCTTGGGTATGCAATTATCCCAAGGGTATTTATTCACGAAAGTGATGAATTAACATGTCATAATTTAATCTTTAAAGACGGCCAGGAATTAAAAAGAAGAACATGGATGTTATTTCGCCAGTCATCCTTGCAATTAGCAACAGTCTCGACATTTGTTAATTATATTAAGAAAATATTTTAGTAGGAGAAGAGGACACTTAATGAGGTGTTCTTTTTTTGCTTTTGAAAAAACGGTTTGGATAAATTTGTATATTTAAACTATAAAAAAATTTTATAGATACCCAAAAAAACATTAATTTTACTTATGGTTTGTTGGAAAGTAAAATGAATAATCAAATAGTGAATTTTCTGAATTATAAGGAGGTTGTATATTTATGAATAGTGATGTTTTGGAAGGGAAAAAAATGATACAAGCAGCTGTTGATGCTCGTGACCATGAACTACGTGAATTGTCATTGAAGATTCATAGGAATCCTGAACTTAGCTTCCAAGAATATCAAGCGATGGAATGGTTGACAGAGCCTTTAGAAAAAGCTGGTTTTACAATTGAAAAAGGAATATCTAATCTGGAAACATCGTTTAGAGCAACATGGAAAGGACAACCTGGCGGACCTACTGTTGCCATATTAGCTGAATACGATGCCCTAAAAGGACTCGGCCATGGGTGTGGCCATAATATTATTGGAACGTCTGCAGTAGGTGCAGCGTTAGCATTAAAGGCTGCTCATCCGAATCTTCAAGGGGAAATTGTCGTTTTAGGTACACCTGCTGAAGAAGAAGGCGGAGGTAAAATCTTAATGGTTCAAGACGGGGTATTTGATGATGTTGATGTGGCAATGATGTGCCATCCGCAAAAACAATCAATGGTACTTCGTGGCGGACTAGCATGTGTTGATGCAATATTTAAATTTTACGGGAAATCTGCGCACGCATCTTCTGCCCCGGAAAAAGGAATTAGTGCTCTTGATGCAGTTATTAACACCTTTGTTACAGTTAACTCATTGCGACAATTTTTCAAAGATGATGTTAGGATTCATGGGATTATCACAAAAGGCGGAGAAGCAACAAATGTTGTACCAGACTACTGTGAAGCAGAATTTTTACTTAGAGCCGAGACTGTTGATGAACTGAATATCGTTCGTAACAAGGTTTACGCAGCTGCTCGTCATACTACTGAAGCTGTGGGTGCAAAGCTCGAAATAATAGAGGGACTAGTCTATGCGGAACGAAATAATAATAAAAAATTAGCATCTTTATTTAAAGAGAATTTGGAACTCTTAGGTGAAGAAGTCATTGAACCTCCCAAAAAAGGAGGGATTGGTTCGTCTGATATAGGAAATGTGGGTCAAGTTACAGCTACGATCCATCCGTATATCAAAATAACGGATGATGCAACGACCCATACTCCTGAATTTGTCGAAGCTGCAAAGTCAGAGAATGGCATGCAGGGTTTAAATAAGGCAGCGAAAGCATTAGCGATGACTGCTTATGATGTATGCTGCAATCCGGCTCATTTTCAAGCGATCCGAAATGAATTTGAAGAATGGAAGAAGAAAAAGCAATCTAAGTAGGAACAAGTTTGAAATAACCATTTCAGCAAAATCTTATGAAATCCTATGAAGGGTGGTTTTAATATTGAATACTAATTCTAAACTTGAACCGAAAGCAAAACCCACATCGAAATTAAAGAGCTTTTTTAAAATGCCCCATACACTTGTCATTATCGTTTTTATTATCTTAGTATGTGCGCTATTAACGTATATTTTACCAGCAGGTGAATTTGATCGAGTTGAAGATAAGGAAAAGGGTAACACTGTTGTTGTTGAAAATACGTTTCATTCCGTGGAGCAAAATCCTGTAAGTATCATCGATGTACCTTTAGCCATTGTTCAAGGGCTGACCAGTGCCAGCGATACAGTCTTTTTCATATTTATTATTGGCGGAGTGTTTCAAATTATTAATTCGACGGGAACGATTGAAGCAGTAACAGCAAGGGTCGGAAAAACCTTTATGAATCGGGGGCTCGTTATCATCCCTATTTTCTTGACGTTGTTTTCAGTCGGTGGATTTACGATGGGGATGTCGGCAGAGGTTATGGCGTTTGTACCAATCGGAATTGCTATAGCAAGATCGTTGGGATATGATGCGGTAACAGGTACCGCGATGGTCATGTTAGGTGCAGCCAGCGGGTTTACAGCAGGGCTCTTAAATCCATTCAACGTAGGAATTGCCCAATCGATTGCTGAGATTCCATTGTTTTCTGGAATGTGGCTGCGGGCTATTTTGTTAGTCATTTTATTAGTTGTTACAAGTACTTATATTATTCGCTATGCCAAAAAGGTGAAAAAAGATCCTACCCTTAGCTTATCTTATGAACTTGAAAAAGAAGAAGCGAAAGGAATAACAGATTTAATATCCTCTTTACCACAAATAAAAATAGCTCATTATTTAACAATCATTGCTGTGGTTGCAGGTTTCGGTGTCTTAATTTGGGGTGTCTCCAGCAAAGGCTGGTGGATGGAGGAGCTAGCAGCGTTTTTCTTATCATTAGGAATTATTGTTGGATTTTTAGCAAAGTATGGACCTAGTAAAATTGCAAGAGAGTTTGTTATTGGAGCAAAGGAAATTACATTTGGCGCCTTTATCGTCGGAATTGCCAAAGGGGTTGTTGTCGTCTTAGAGCAGGGCGCAATTATCGATTCTGTTGTTAATGGATTGTTTACTTCAATTGCTCATTTACCTACTCAGATTCAAGTTTTAGGAATCTATGTCGTGCAAAACCTCATGAACATTTTTATTACTTCTGGAACAGGACAAGCTGCAACGACAATGCCGATTTTAGTGCCGCTGGCTGATTTAATTGAAGTATCAAGACAAACAACGGTTTTGATTTTTCAATTAGGAGACGGCTTATCAAATTGTATCCTTCCTACTTCTGCTATGCTCATGGGGAGTTTAGCTGTTTCTAAAATTAAATATCAGGAATGGGTCAAATTTTTCTGGCCGTTGCTATTGATTTGGATTGTCATTGGAGCTGGATTTGTCCTGTTTGCAGATTTTATTCAATATTAAAAATTGTTACTTGTCTAATATGAATTCTGTACGTAAGCAAAGGGTGAAAAACTTGGATAAATATAAATTTAATCCTTCAGAATATGCTGAACTAATCCAATTGATTAATAAAGAACAATTGGATAAACATGCAAAAGCGTTGACCCAATGGGAACGATTAAGTGGTGAAAAAGAGGCAGAAATAGCTGCTGATTATATTTTAGAACAGTTAAACAAGTATGGCGTGTATCATGAGCGGTGTGAATTTGATAGCTATTTCAGTGATCCAATACATGGGGAAGTCAATGTGATTTCTTCGGATATAATTAGCTTAAAGGCAAAATCGCGATCATTTAGCCTTCATTGTCCAGAAGGTATCGCAGGAGAAGCCGTTTATGACTTCTATAGTGAAGAACGTTATAACAGCTGTACTGATGCAATTGATCGTTATACAAATTTACAAGGGAAGATTGTTGTCAGTTGGAATTTTTATGAGGATTACGTCAAGAAAATTCAGAGTGCTGGCGCGAAGGGATTA